>NZ_JACVTV010000183.1:0-3690 GCF_016624625.1 Stenotrophomonas sp. S41
GCACTGCTTCGCAAGCGCCCGAACGCACAGCCGCCAGCGGCTGGGCCGGACTGGGGGTTCACGGCGTCCCCGCACACCCACAGTGCCCCGCCATCCCACGGAATGCCCGCTTTTGCTGTTGCTCCGGCTTCTGCAGGTGCAGGGCGCAGCCCTGCCAACACACCCCAACCTCAGAACATCAGGTTGATCATCACCACCACCACCAGCGTGTAGATCAGCGACAGCGGTCCGCCGACCCGCCACATCTCGCGCGGGGTGTAGTTGGCCGGGCCGGTGATCATCGAAATCACCGGATTGGAGGCCGTCATCAGGTTGTTGGACGCCGACAGCGCCACGATCAGCGCGAACGCGGTCGGGTTGCCGCCCGCCGCCAGCGCCAGGTTCACCGCGATGGGCACCATCACGATGGTCGCGCCCACGTGGCTGATCACCAGCGAGAACACCGTGGTCAGCAGCGCCAGCGCCAGCTCCAGCACCCAGATCGGGATGCCGGTCGGCAGCTTGTCGATCGTGTGGCCGGCCACCCACGCCGCCGCGCCACTGGAATCCATCGCCCAGCCGAGCGGAATCAGCCCGGCCATCATGAAAACCGTTTTCCAGTTGATCGAGGCGTAGGCCTCGTCCATGCGCAGCACGCCGGTCAGCAGCATGCCGGCCACGCCGGTCATCAGGGTCAGCGCCACCGGCAGCTTGCTGGTCAGCGCGATCAGGATGGTCAGGGCGAAGATCGCCATCGCGATCTTGAACTTGTGCGGACGCTGCTCGCCGGTCGGGTAGTCGGTCACCACCACGAAGTCGCGGCTCTTGGCGGCCTGCGCCAGGTCGGTCCAGATGCTGTGGAAGACCAGCATGTCGCCGGCGCGCAGCTGCACGTCGCGCACGTCCTCGCGGATCACCTGCTTGTCGCGGTTGATCGCCAGCAGGCTGATGCCGCGCTCCTTGCGCAGGCGCAGGTCGGCCGCGCTCTTGCCGATCACATTCGAGGTCGGCGGCACCACCGCCTCGGAAATACCGGCGCGGCTGGGGTTGAACAGGTCGCCCAGGTGCTTCAGCCGCGAGGACATGCGCAGGAACTGGTTCTGCGCGAAATCGTGCACTTCCTCGCGTGGACCCATCGCGCCCAGCACGCTGCCGACCCAGATGCGCATCTCCGCCGGCGGCGCCAGGCGGGTGTCGTTGCCGGTCTTCAGCGCCAGCAGCAGCGGCGCATCGTGCAGGGTCTCGGCCTCGCCCAGGGTCATGCCCACCAGCGGGCTTTCAGCGGTCACCACCAGCTCGAATACATCGCCTTCGATGCCGTAGGTCTTGGCGAAATAGCTCTCGGTGCGCGCCGGGGTCACCCCGTCGTTGACCAGGCTTTCCTCTTCGATCAGCTTGCGGTCGCCGTAGTAGCGGAAATACAGCAGCGAGGCGATCAGCAGGGCCACGCCGATCGGCAGCGGCGCGAACATGCGCAGCGGCTCGATGGTGGCCAGGCCCGAGGGCAGGTTGTTGTTGGCCGAGGCCAGCAGATCGTTCAGCAGGATCAGCGGCGAGTTGCCGACCATGGTCAGCGCGCCGCCCATCACGATCGCCGCCGAGATCGGCAGCAGCAGCCGCTGCAGGGTCAGGCCGGTCCGCGCGACCAGCCGCGAGGCCACCGGCAGGTACAGCGCCATCACCGAGGGGTTCTGCATGAAAGACGAGTTCAGGCCGGCGATGGCCGTGGTCATCATCAGCAGCCGCTGCTCCACGCCGTGGCCGCGCCGCAGCAGCCACGCCGCCAGCCGGTTCAGCGCCCCGGTGCGGTCCAGGCCCGCACCAAGGATGGTGGTGGCGATGATGCTCATCACCGCGTTACCCGAGAAGCCACCGAAGATTTCTTCCGGGGCGATCAGGCCGGTGACGCCGAGCACCACCAGCACCACCAGCGCGACCACGTCGGCGCGGATGCGCTCGAACAGGAACATCGCCATCGTGAAGCCGACCAGCCCGAGCACGAGCTTCATGTCGTTGGTCAGCGTCAGCGCGGTATCCATGTGGGGCGCAGCGTCCTCGTGCGTGGGTCAGGTGCGGTCGTACAGCAGGTCCCAGACGCCGTGGCCCAGGTTCTGGCCGCGGGTCTCGAAGTGCGTCTGCGGGCGCCAGTCCGGGCGCGGCACGCTGCCACGCGGGCCGGCACGGTTGACCAGGCCGGCAGTGGCGTCGAGCACGTCCCACATCTGCTCGGCGTAGTCTTCCCAGTCGGTGGCGCAGTGCAGGCGGCCGCCCGGGCGCAGCTTGCGCACGATCAGCTCGGCGAACGCCGGCTGCAGCAGGCGGCGCTTGTTGTGGCGCTTCTTGTGCCACGGGTCCGGGAAGTAGATGCGCACTTCATCCAGCGCACCGTCGGCGATCTCGTTCTGCAGCACTTCCACGGCATCGTGGTGGTACAGGCGCACGTGGTCGGCGTTGTCATCGGCCAGCGCGTTCAGCAGGCGGCCCACGCCCGGGGCGTGCACTTCGATGCCGATGTAGTCGCGCGACGGATCGTGCTGGGCGGCGAAGCGCATGGCCGCACCATTGCCGAAGCCGATTTCCAGCACCTTGTGCGCCGGACGGCCGAAGGTGGCGTCCAGGTCGCGCGGCTGGCCGTTGTAGTCGATGCCGAAGCGCGGCCAGCGTTCGTCGAACGCGCGCTGCTGGGCGGGGGTGAAGCGGCCCTGGCGCAGCACGAAGCTGCGCACCTCGCGGCGGCCCTCGCTCACGGTGAAGGGCTTGGGCGGGGCCTTGGAGCCGGCGCTGTCAAAAGGATTGGTCATCAGCCGATCAGCCCATCAACCGGGGAGGAGGCGCTGGCGTAGCGCTTGCGCGGGATGCGGCCGGCCAGGAAGGCCTCGCGGCCGGCTTCGACGGCCTTGCGCATGGCGCTGGCCATCAGCACCGGATGGCGCGCACCGGCAATGGCGGTGTTCATCAGCACGCCGTCGCAGCCCAGTTCCATCGCGATGGCGGCATCGGAGGCGGTACCCACGCCGGCATCGACGATGATCGGCACCTTGGCGTCCTCGATGATCTGCAGCAGGTTGTACTTGTTCTGGATGCCCAGGCCCGAGCCGATCGGCGCGGCCAGCGGCATCACCGCAGCGCAGCCGATCTCTTCCAGGCGCTTGGCCAGGATCGGATCGTCGGAGGTGTAGACCATCACCTCGAAGCCGTCCTTGACCAGCTGCTCGGCGGCCTTGAGGGTCTGCACCACGTCCGGGTACAGCGACTTCTGGTCGCCCAGCACTTCCAGCTTGGTCAGGTTGTGGCCGTCCAGCAGCTCACGGGCCAGGCGGCAGGTGCGCACGGCGTCTTCGGCGGTGTAGCAGCCGGCGGTGTTGGGCAGGATGGTGTAGCGGTCCGGCGGCAGCACGTCCAGCAGGTTCGGTTCGCCCGGGTTCTGGCCGATGTTGGTGCGGCGGATGGCCACGGTGACGATCTGGGCGCCAGCAGCCTCGGTGGCCAGGCGGGTTTCTTCCAGATCCTTGAACTTGCCGGTGCCGGTAAGCAGCCGCGAGCCGTAGGTCTTGCCGGCGATCACCAGCGAATCGGGGGAGACAGGGAGGTTCATGACGCGATTATCGCTTATCCGCCTGAAGATGGGGTCACCTTGCGGAGGCCGGGGGGGGGGGGGGGGGGGGGCCGCCCCGCCCCCCCCCGCGGGGGGGGGGGGGGGCGGCCGGGCCG
>NZ_JACVTV010000184.1:0-3419 GCF_016624625.1 Stenotrophomonas sp. S41
CCCGGCCCGCCCCGGCGGGGGGGGGGGCCCCGGGGCCCCCCCCCCCCGCGCCCCTCAGCGGCCGAACCCGAACGTCGGGTTCGACAGCTGCGCCAGGAAGTGGCCGAAGATGGCCGGCTGCATGGCCAGCATGAAGATCACGCCGAACGCGGCACCGGCCAGGTGCGCGCTGTGGTTGATGCGGTCGCCGCCGCGCTTGTCCATCCAGATGCTGTAGCCAACATAGAACACGGCATAGATGATCGCCGGCGCCGGAATGAAGAACACCAGGATGATCGTCCACGGGCTGAGCAGGATGAAGGCGAACAGCACCGCCGACACCGCGCCCGACGCACCCAGGCTCAGGTAGTTCGGGTTCTTCTGGTTCTTCAGGTAGCTCGGCAGGATCGAGACCAGCAGCGCCCCCAGGTAGAACGCCGGGTAGGTCAGCCAGCTGCCGGTCAACGACAGCATCACCTTCTCGATCTGCCCGCCGAAGAAGAACAGCGTGATCATGTTGAAGATCAGGTGCGACCAGTCGGCATGCACGAAGCCGTAGGTGATCAGGCGGTCGTACTGGCGGTGGCGGTCCACCGCCGGCGGCCACAGGATCAGGCGGTCGGCCAGCTTGCGGTTGTTGAACGCCATCCACGACAGGAGGGCGGTGATGGCGATCAACAGCAGATTGACGGGGGTCATGTCGGCTCAGGCTCAGGCAGTGCGGTAGTTGTCGACCATACGATAGCGTTTCGCATACCAACCGAAGGCCAACGCCGCAACGAACGCGAAACCGGCGAAGAAGAACATCAGGAACGCCGCCTCGCTGAGGCCGGTCCCGGCGATCTTCTCGGTCACCGTGTGGTTGCGCACGGCTGCATTCGACAGCAGCACCCACAGGTTGCCGATGGTGGTGGTCAGGTTCCAGAAGCTCATCACCACGCCCTTCATGGCCTGCGGCGCCTGGCTGTAGGCGAACTCCAGGCCGGTGGCCGAGACCAGCACCTCACCGAAGGTCAGCAGCGCGTACGGCAGTATCTGCCAGAAGATGGACATGGCATTGCCGCCGTCCATCACCACCTGGATGCCACCGACCACAATCCAGGCCAGGCCGCTGAAGGCGATGCCGGCAGTCATCCGGCGCAGCGCGGTCGGCTCGAAGCCGAAGCGGCGCAGGGCCGGGTACAGCACCAGGTTGTTGAACGGAATCAGGATCATCACCAGCAGCGGGTTCAGTGCCTGCATCTGCGAGGCGGTGAACCAGCTCGGCATCTGCATCTGCTGGCCCTGCAGGACCCAGGTCGAGGCCTTCTGGTCGAACAGCGAGAAGAACGGGGTGGTCAGGGCGAAGATGACCAGCACGCGCAGCACCGAGCGCACGCCTTCGACGGCTTCGGCCGGGTGCTGGCCACGGGCGCGGTCCAGCTGCATCCAGGTGCCGCCGCCGATGCCGGCCAGGACCAGCACCAGCGCGATGCACAGGCAGATGACGATGCCCAGGCTGCCGACCAGGCCCAGCGAGGCCACCGCCAGCACCACGCCGGCCACGGCCATGGCCAGGCCCGGACGGCCCTGCCCGGCCACGCGCGTGGTCAGCGCGGTGCGCACCACGTTGGCGAACGAATGCGGATCCTTCGGCGGCAGCGGCACCAGCACGTAGCGCCTGCGGCCCAGCCAGAACACGAAGGTGGCGATGAACATCAGGATGCCGGGGATGCCGAACGCCCACTGCGGGCCCCAGTTCTTCAGCACCAGCGGGATCAGCAGCGAGGCGAACAGCGAGCCGAAGTTGATGATCCAGTAGAAGGCATCGAAGACGAACTTGGCCAGGTGCTTGTTGCTCTGGTCGAACTGGTCACCCATGAACGAGGCCACCAGCGGCTTGATGCCACCGGCACCCAGCGCGATCAGGCCCAGGCCGAGGAAGAAGCCTTCGCGGCTGTTCTCGAACAGTGCCAGGCAGAGATGGCCGGCACAGTAGACCAGGCTGAACCAGAGAATGGTGTGGTACTTGCCGAAGAACTTGTCGGCCAGCCAGCCACCGAGCAGCGGGAAGAAGTACACGCCGATCATGAAGCTGTGCATGATGTCCTTGGCTTCACCGGCTCGGCCTTCTGCAGTGATTTCCTGCAGCAGCAGCGAGGTGATCAGGAACTGCACCAGGATGTTGCGCATCCCGTAGAAGCTGAACCGTTCGCAGGCCTCATTGCCGATGATGTAGGGGATCTGGCGCGGCATCTTTCCCTGGCCGGCGATGGGGGCGACTGCGTCGTGGCTCATCCTGTAAGGCATTCCTGCAAAGCGAAAGGCGCAGTTTACGGAAGCAGTGGCTGCTAAGCACGCTGCACGGCTGCATGACAGGGCCGCCGATCCATGGCAGGCAATCGCAACCCTGCCGGAAGTCACGGCACCTCCACGGCAAAAGCGTAAACTTATCGTTATGCGCCACCGCCCCCCTGCCCGCCTCCTGCTTGGTTGCCTCGTGCTGCTGCTGGCTGCGCCCGCGTGGGCGCGACCGCAGGCCACGCCGCTGGCAGGTAGCGCCGCAGACGAGGGCCGGCAGCTGACCGTGGCCGCGCTGGAACTGCCCAGCCGCGATGACGCGCAGTGGAAGCAGCGCCGCGAACAGGTGCTGCAGCTGCTGACCGAACTGCAGCCGGATGTGATCTCGGTGCAGCAGGTGCAGCAGCAGCAGGGCCGCAACCCCGCCTGCTGGCTGGCCAGCCGGCTGCGCTACAGCTGCGATTTCGTCACCGCCGACCCGCCCAGCCAGCCGCTGCGGCACGGCAATGCGATGCTGACCCGGCTGCCGGTGAGCGAGGACGGGGTGACCCTGCTGCATCCGCCCGGCACCTTCAGCGCGGCCGGCATGATGCGCCTGCGGATGGGCGAGGCCCTGCTCAACGTCTATGTGGCCCGCCTGCGCCCCGACCCGGACGAAGCCACGGCACGCCAGCACCAGACCAGCGACCTGATGACCTGGATCGGCGCCACGTCCGACGGCATGCCCAGCCTGATCGCCGGCGACTTTGCCGCAGCGACCCCCGAACTGGTACGCAGCACGCCCGGTTTCCAGCCGGCGCGGCGCAACCCCGGCGGCAGGCCCGACGCCCCGGCCGCCAGCGGTGGCGGCGCCAGCGGCCATGGCCTGGACGTGCTGTTCCAGGTCAAGTATTTCGGCGGCATCCGCCAGCAGGCGATCCTGCTGCCCGCCGACGGCGACCTGCCCGGCCTGCGCCTCGGCGTGATGGCCACGCTGCGGCTGCAGGGTGTGCCGGCTGCAACCGAATGATCGCGCCGCTGCGCTCGCCGGGCATGGCCCGGCGCTATCCCCGTTTCCGGCGCCGGGTCACCCCGTTTCCGGCCCTGCGCGCCCCCGTTTCCGGTAGCGGCGGGGCCGGGCCGGCGGGGGGGGGGGGGGGGGGCGGGCGGGGGGGGGGGGG
>NZ_JACVTV010000185.1:0-3263 GCF_016624625.1 Stenotrophomonas sp. S41
CCGCTGGCCGGCAACTCCGTACAGCTGCCGGCCAGCGGCCGGCACTACCGCGAGACGGTCAGTACGCGAATTCTTTGAACACCGGATCGACATCGCCATGCCAGCGGCCATGGAACAGCGCCAGCTTGCGCTCGGCCGGGGTCAGGCCCGATTCGACGATCTCCTGCAGCACGTCCAGGAACTTGCTTTCGTCCTGGCCATCGGCATTGCGTGCACCGCGGCGCTTGAGGCCTTCCACGGAAATCTTCACCGCTTCGCGGGCCAGGTCGCGCACGGTGCCGTTGCGGAACGGCAGGCCAATCGCGTACTTCGGCACGCCGTCGCGCAGCGCGTGGCGCTCGGCCAGGCTGAAATCACGCACCAGGTCCCAGGCAGCATCCAGCGCGGTGTCGTCGTACAGCAGGCCCACCCAGAACGCCGGCAGCGCGCACAGGCGGCTCCACGGGCCACCGTCGGCACCGCGCATTTCCAGGTACTTCTTCAGGCGCACTTCCGGGAAGGCGGTGGTCATGTGGTCCGACCAGTCGCGCAGCGTCGGCAGCGCACCCGGCAGCACCGGCAGCTTGCCCTGCATGAAATCGCGGAAGCTCTGCCCGCTGGCGTCGTGGTAGATGCCATCGCGGTAGGAGAAATACATCGGCACGTCGAGCAGGTAATCGACATAGCGCTCGTAGCCGAAGCCATCCTCGAACACGAAGTCGAGCATGCCGGTACGGTCGGCGTCGGTGTCGGTCCAGATGTGCGAGCGGTAGCTCAGGTAGCCGTTCGGCTTGCCTTCGGTGAACGGCGAATCGGCGAACAGCGCGGTGGCGATCGGCTGCAGCGCCAGCGACACGCGGAACTTCTTCACCATGTCCGCTTCGGTGGCGTAATCCAGGTTGACCTGCACGGTGGAGGTGCGGGTCATCATGTCCAGGCCCAGCGAACCGACCTTGGGCATGTACGAACGCATGATCTTGTAGCGGCCCTTGGGCATCCACGGCATTTCATCGCGCGTCCACTTCGGCTGGAAGCCCATGCCGAGGAAGCCCAGCTGCAGTTCGCCGGCCACCTGCGCCACTTCGTTCAAGTGGGTGCCGGTTTCCACGCAGGTCTGGTGGATGGTTTCCAGCGCTGCACCGGACAGCTCCAGCTGGCCGGCCGGCTCCAGCGTCACCGAGGCGTTGTCACGCAGCAGGGCGATGGTGTTGCCGTTTTCCTGCACCGGCTCCCAGCCGAAGCGGGTCAGGCCGTTGAGCAGGGCTTCGATGCCGCGCTCGCCTTCGAAGGTCGGCGGGCGCAGATCGTCCAGGCGGAACCCGAACTTCTCGTGTTCGGTACCGATGCGCCACAGCGCACGGGGCTTTTCGCCGGAGGCAAGCACCTCGACCAGCTCCGAGCGGTCGGTAATGGGCGTATCGGCGACGTGGCTGGGGCTCGACAAGGGGAGGACTCGCTGGACAGTGGCAGGGGATGTGGGGCTGGAGGCCTTCCATCGCAAGGGCGCACTATAGCGTGGCGGCCCTTCGCATCATGCGACGGTGACGGGTTTCAGCATCCTACCGACGACCTCTTGACCCCCGTACACTCAGGCCATGAGTCGCCATTCACGACACCCGGAACTGCACCGCGCCGACCGCGTCGGCTGGCTGCGCGCGGCCGTACTTGGGGCCAACGACGGCATCGTCTCGGTCGCTGGCCTGGTGGTCGGCGTGGCCGCCAGCGGCGCCTCGGCCAGCACGATCCTGGCCACCGGCGTGGCCGGCACCGTAGCCGGCGCGATGTCGATGGCCGCTGGAGAATACGTTTCGGTGCAGACCCAGGCCGACACCGAAGCGGCCGACCTGGCCGTGGAAATGCGCGAGCTGCACGAAGACCCGCACAGCGAGCTGGACGAGCTGACCGCCATCTACCGCCATCGCGGCCTGGAGCCGGCATTGGCCCGGCAGGTGGCAGAGCAGCTGACCGCCCATGATGCGCTGGGCGCACACGCGCGCGACGAACTCGGCATCACCGATACCCTGCGCGCGCGCCCGCTGCAGGCCGCGCTGGCCTCGGCCGGTGCCTTCACCTGCGGCGCCGCACTGCCGGTGCTGACCGCCCTGTTTTCCAGCACCCAGCAGGTCACCGTGGCCACCACCGCCAGCACCCTGACCGGCCTGTGCCTGACCGGCGCGATGGCCGCCCGTGCCGGTGGCGCGCCGCCGCTGCGCGGTGCGCTGCGGGTGATGTTCTGGGGCGCACTGGCGATGGTCGCCGCCGCGGGCATCGGCAAACTGCTGGGAGCCCACCTGTCATGACCACGATGCTGCCGCCTGACATTGCCCTGCTGGCCGAGATGGCCAGCCTGGCCGGCTGCGACCGTGCCGAAGGCTATGCCTGCATCACCGCGCGCCGCGAACACGGTGCCAGTTCGGTGGAGATTCCGCAGCCGCAGTTCGTGATCCTGCTGGAAGGCAGCAAGCAGGTCCGCACCGCGCACCAGTCGCTGACTGCCCATGCCGGTGACATGTTGTTGTTCACCCAGCGCTGCCGCATCGATGTGGTCAACACGCCCGATGCGGGCACCGGTCGCTACCTCAGCGCCATCGTGCCGCTGTGCGCGGAAGTGCTGGGCGCCGCGCGCACGCTGTGGAGCGAGGCACTGCCTGCGCCCGGCGATGCGATCGCGCAGCCGCGGCTGGTCGACCACGGCACGGTGCTGCGGCGCTGGCGCCAGGCATTGCAGGACGGGCATTACAGCGAAGCACGGTTGGCCCTGGCCGAACTGGTGCTGGCCTGGTGCCGGCAGGGCCACGGCAACCTGCTGCTGCCGCAGGCCCCGAGCCTGGGCGAGCAGATCCGCGACCGCATCGCGGCCGAACCGGCCCGTGACTGGCAGTCGCGCGATGTGGAAGACCAGTTCGCGTTGAGCGGCGCGACCCTGCGCCGGCGCCTCGCCGCCGAACGCACCAGTCTTCGCCAGCTGTTGACCGAGGCGCGGCTGGCACACGGCATGACGCTGCTGTACACGACCGATCTACCGCTGAAGACGGTGGCCGCCCGCGCGGGGTATCGCTCGGCGGCGAGTTTCAGCAAGCGCTTCGCCGAGCAGTACGGGCTGGCTCCGACGGACATCTAGGTGGGGTTGTCTTGGCAGGGCTTGCAGCCCTGCACCTGCTTCAATCAACTTCAACGTCAAATTCAAAAGCGGGCTATCCGTGGGATGGCGGGGCGGTGTGGGTGGGCAGGACACGCCGTAAACCCCCCTCCGGGGTCCGGCCCAGCCGCTGGCGGCTGTGCGT
>NZ_JACVTV010000186.1:0-3153 GCF_016624625.1 Stenotrophomonas sp. S41
CCCCCCCCCCCCCCCCCCCCCCCCCCCCCCCCCCCCCCCCCCCCCCCGCCAACCCGCAGAATGCCGCTCTTGCATTTGACGTTGCCTTGGCTTGAGAGCCTCGGCAGGTGCAGGGCGCAGCCCTGCAGACAATCACCTCACCGTGCTGACCACCGTCGGCAGCTGCCAATGCCCACCCGCCACGCCGCGGCACTGGCCGGTAGTGAACTCGCTGCTCTTCACGAATCGCGCGCCATCCCAGGTCCAGTCGTGGCCGGAGAAGCAGTCGCCGATCCCGCGCCCACGGAAGCGTCCGCGCAGCGTGGCGTCATCGCGATCAAAGTCCTCCGCATCGGAGGTCACGAACTTCGCCTGGTACGGCGCCTTGTCCTGCACCACCCAGTAGCCGCTGCTGAAGTTGTAGGCACCCATGAAGCAGCTGGTGCTGGCCAGCACGTGCCCGGCATCCAGTCGCTGGATCTCGATCTCATCCTGCTCGCCTTCGCTCAGGCGTGTGCACTCGTCGGCGTTCGGCAGGCTGGCGATCATCGCCTTGCGCAACGCCGGCACCTTGGCCAGCGCCGCATCCGCGCCGCGCGGTGCCACCAGTTTGCCGCGCACGATCACCGGCACCGGCAGTGCCGCCGGCACGCTCGCTTCGGCCTTGTCGCCGCGTCGCACCAGCGCGCCGGGCGTACCCAGCCGGCCCTGCGTCTCGTCCATCTTCAGCAGCACCGCCGTGGCGCCGCTGTCGGAGATCGGCCACGCCTTGCCCTTGCCATCGACAATCTCGATGCGTGCCTTGCGGGGCAGGGCGGCGAGCAGGGCATCGGTCTGCGCCTGCTTCAACAGCACCTTTTCCGCCTCGCCGGTGTCCTGCACCGGGCCCAGGTCCTTGCCATTCAGGCGCAGGCGCAGCGCACCGGTCGGCGACGGGTCATCGCCTTCGCCATTGCGCAGGCGCGCGATCACCGGCGCGTTGGGGCCGCCCGCACGTTCCAGCATCAGGCTCAGCAGGTTGGCGGGTTCTTCCGGGCTGTAACCCGCGGCGCGGCAGGTGCGGGTGTTGTCACAGGCCAGCGACCAGTCGTTGTGCTGGAATTCGACACCGGCCTTCGGCTCGGGGGTGGCGGCGTGGGCGGCCGGGGCGAGCGCGAGGGCCAGGAACAAAGTGCGGCGCATGGGCAGAAATCCGTTTCAGGGTCGGCAAGCATGAAAGAAACGGTCGAGGATTCCAAATGCTTCCGATCGGATTAGATCCCTCTGCCCGCAGAGGGCTCTGACCCCGTCTGCGGCCCCGCGTTATCATGGTGACGTCTTCCGCAACCCGGCGATGCCGATGTCCCTTGCCGCCGATGCTGCGCTGCCCGTGTCCGATACCCCGATGATCCTGCGCCGCGAGCCGGTGCAGCCCGGCGCGTGGCCCGACGACACGCTGCCGCTGCTGGCCCGTCTCTACGCCAGCCGCGGCGCGACCACGCCGGACCTCGCGCTGCCGCGGCTGGGCAACCTGCATGCCCCCGAGCTGCTGACCGGCATCGACGCGGCGGTCGCGCTGCTGGCCGAGGCCATCGCCAACGACAAGCGCATCCTGGTGGTGGGCGATTTCGACTGCGATGGCGCCACTGCCTGTGCGGTCGGCGTGCGCGGCCTGCGCATGCTCGGCGCGCAGCATGTGTTCCATGCCGTGCCCAACCGCATGGTGCACGGCTACGGCCTGTCGCCCTCGCTGGTGGAGGCGCTGGCCGAACTGCAGCCGGACCTGCTGGTTACCGTCGACCATGGCATTGCCTGCCATGCCGGCGTCAACGCGGCCAAGGCGCGCGGGTGGCAGGTGCTGGTCACCGACCACCATCTGCCGGGACCGCAGCTGCCGCCGGCCGATGTCATCGTTGACCCGAACCTGGAAGGCGACGGTTTCCCCAGCAAGTCGCTGGCCGGTGTCGGCGTCATCTTCTACGTGCTGATGGCCCTGCGCCGACAGATGCGCGAGGCTGGTGTGTTTGCCGATGGCAAGGGCCCTGACCTGACCACGCTGCTGGATCTGGTGGCGGTCGGCACCGTCGCCGATCTGGTGGTGCTGGATGCCAACAACCGCGCCCTGGTCAGCGCTGGCCTGCGTCGGCTGCGTGCCGGCCATGCCTGCGTTGGCCTGAAGGCGCTGATCGAAGCCAGCGGCCGCGATGCCGCACGGCTGACCGCCACCGACATCGGTTTCGCCCTCGGCCCGCGCCTCAATGCGGCCGGCCGCCTCGAGGACATGGCCCTGGGCATCGCCCTGCTGCTGACCGAAGACCCGCGCCAGGCCCGCGACATCGCCCAGACCCTGGAGCAGATCAACGCCGAGCGCCGCGCCGTGCAGCAGTCGATGACCGACGATGCCGAGCAGGCACTGTCGCGCGTGGTGCTGCAGTCCGAGGGCGAGCGCCCGGTGGCGGCCTGCCTGTTCGATGCCGACTGGCACCCCGGCGTGGTCGGCCTGGTCGCATCGAAGATGAAGGACCGCCTGCATCGCCCGGTGATCGCCTTCGCACCCGCTGAGCCCGGTGCCGACACCCTGCGCGGATCGGCCCGTTCCATCCCGGGCCTGCATATCCGTGATGCGTTGGCGCTGGTCGATGCACGTCATCCCGGCCTGGTCGAGCGCTTCGGCGGCCACGCGATGGCCGCCGGCCTGAGCATGCGCCTGGAGCATCTGCCAGCGTTCGAGGCTGCCTTCGTCGCCATCGTGCAGGAAGTGCTGGACCCGGCTGCATTGCAGCAGCACGTGCTCAGTGACGGCGAGCTGGCCGCGCACGAACTCGACCACCGCCATGCCGACGCCCTGCGCCTGGCCGGTCCCTGGGGGCAGGGCTTCCCCGAGCCGCTGTTCGACGGCCATTTCGAAGTGGCCAACTGGCGCGTGCTGAAGGAGCGCCACCTGAAGCTGGAACTGCGCCTGCCCGGCCTGCCGGGCACGGTCAACGCCATCCACTTCGGCGGCTGGCACGGCAATGCGCCCAGCCGCCACGTGCACCTGGCCTACCGCCTGGCCTGCGATGATTACCGCGGCGGCACCGCGATCCAGCTGATCGTCGAGCACTGCCTTCCTGCCTGACAGTGGAGCGCCGCGCTTCGCGCTCGCCGGGCTTGGCCCCGCGCGACCCGCGCGACGGTGCCCCGGGGTGCGGCCCC
>NZ_JACVTV010000187.1:0-3055 GCF_016624625.1 Stenotrophomonas sp. S41
GGGACAAGGCGCCAGCCTCGCATAGTTCTTGTGACGTAGCGTGCACTTGGATGCTCTTACGACGTTGTCGTAAAGCCAAGGCAACTTGAGGTTATATGGTCAAGCCACACGGATCATTAGTATCAGTTAGCTCAATACATTGCTGTACTTACACACCTGACCTATCAACCACATAGTCTATATGGTTCCTTCAGGGGGCTTGTGCCCCGGGAGATCTCATCTTGAGGCGCGCTTCCCGCTTAGATGCTTTCAGCGGTTATCGCTTCCGAACATAGCTACCCGGCAATGCCACTGGCGTGACAACCGGAACACCAGAGGTTCGTCCACTCCGGTCCTCTCGTACTAGGAGCAGCCCCTCTCAAATCTCCAACGCCCATGGCAGATAGGGACCGAACTGTCTCACGACGTTCTGAACCCAGCTCGCGTACCACTTTAAATGGCGAACAGCCATACCCTTGGGACCGACTACAGCCCCAGGATGTGATGAGCCGACATCGAGGTGCCAAACACCGCCGTCGATATGAACTCTTGGGCGGTATCAGCCTGTTATCCCCGGAGTACCTTTTATCCGTTGAGCGATGGCCCTTCCATACAGAACCACCGGATCACTAAGTCCTAGTTTCCTACCTGCTTGATCCGTCGATCTTGCAGTCAAGCACGCTTATGCCTTTGCACACAGTGCGCGATGTCCGACCGCGCTGAGCGTACCTTCGAGCTCCTCCGTTACTCTTTAGGAGGAGACCGCCCCAGTCAAACTACCCACCATACACGGTCCCCGACCCAGATAATGGGCCCAGGTTAGAACGTCAAGCACGACAGGGTGGTATTTCAAGGATGGCTCCGCTGCAGCTAGCGCCACAGTTTCATAGCCTCCCACCTATCCTACACAGACGAACTCAACGTTCAGTGTAAAGCTATAGTAAAGGTTCACGGGGTCTTTCCGTCTTGCCACGGGAACGCTGCATCTTCACAGCGATTTCAATTTCACTGAGTCTCGGGTGGAGACAGCGCCGCTGTCGTTACGCCATTCGTGCAGGTCGGAACTTACCCGACAAGGAATTTCGCTACCTTAGGACCGTTATAGTTACGGCCGCCGTTTACTGGGGCTTCGATCAAGAGCTTCGCCTTGCGGCTGACCCCATCAATTAACCTTCCAGCACCGGGCAGGCGTCACACCCTATACGTCCACTTTCGTGTTTGCAGAGTGCTGTGTTTTTGATAAACAGTCGCAGCGGCCTGGTTACTGCGACCCTCTTCAGCTATAGCTCGCACGAGCCACCAAAAAGGGTGCACCTTCTCCCGAAGTTACGGTGCCATGTTGCCTAGTTCCTTCACCCGAGTTCTCTCAAGCGCCTGAGAATTCTCATCCTACCCACCTGTGTCGGTTTACGGTACGGTCTGCGTAAGCTGAAGCTTAGGAGCTTTTCCTGGAAGCGTGGTATCAGTGACTTCGCCATAAAGGCTCGTCTCGGTGCTCGGTCTTAAAGGATCCCGGATTTGCCAAAGATCCAAACCTACCGCCTTTCCCCAGGACAACCAACGCCTGGTACACCTAACCTTCTCCGTCCCTCCATCGCACTTACGCGAGGTGCAGGAATATTAACCTGCTTCCCATCGACTACGACTTTCGTCCTCGCCTTAGGGGCCGACTCACCCTGCGCCGATTAACGTTGCGCAAGGAAACCTTGGGCTTTCGGCGTGCGGGTTTTTCACCCGCATTATCGTTACTCATGTCAGCATTCGCACTTCCGATACCTCCAGCAGACTTCTCAATCCACCTTCAACGGCTTACGGAACGCTCCTCTACCGCGCATAACAAAGTTATGCACCCCAAGCTTCGGTTCACTGCTTAGCCCCGTTAAATCTTCCCCGCAGACCGACTCGACCAGTGAGCTATTACGCTTTCTTTAAAGGGTGGCTGCTTCTAAGCCAACCTCCTGGCTGTCTGTGCCTTTCCACATGGTTTTCCACTTAGCAGTGAATTTGGGACCTTAGCTGTGGGTCTGGGTTGTTTCCCTTTTCACGACGGACGTTAGCACCCGCCGTGTGTCTCCCATACAGTCCGTCTCGGTATTCGGAGTTTGCAATGGTTTGGTAAGTCGCGATGACCCCCTAGCCATAACAGTGCTCTACCCCCGAGAGGATACATATGAGGCGCTACCTAAATAGCTTTCGAGGAGAACCAGCTATCTCCGGGTTCGATTAGCTTTTCACTCCTAATCACAGCTCATCCCCGTCTTTTGCAACAGACGTGGGTTCGGGCCTCCAGTACCTGTTACGGCACCTTCACCCTGGCCATGACTAGATCACCCGGTTTCGGGTCTACTGCCCGCGACTATGCGCCCTTATCAGACTCGGTTTCCCTTCGCCTCCCCTATACGGTTAAGCTTGCCACGAACAGTAAGTCGCTGACCCATTATACAAAAGGTACGCAGTCACTCCTTGCGGAGCTCCTACTGCTTGTACGCACACGGTTTCAGGATCTATTTCACTCCCCTCTCCGGGGTTCTTTTCGCCTTTCCCTCACGGTACTGGTTCACTATCGGTCGGTCAGTAGTATTTAGCCTTGGAGGATGGTCCCCCCATGTTCAGACAGGGTTTCACGTGCCCCGCCCTACTCGTCTTCACTGAAATGGCCCTTTCAGATACAGGGCTATCACCTTCTATGGCCACTCTTTCCAGAGTGTTTTCCTAGAACCAAATCAGCTTAAGGGCTAGTCCGCGTTCGCTCGTCGCTACTTACGGAATCTCGGTTGATTTCTTTTCCTCTGGTTACTTAGATATTTCAGTTCACCAGGTTCGCTTCCAGCAGCTATGTATTCACTGCAGGATACCCGCAAGCGGGTGGGTTTCCCCATTCGGACATTACCGGATCAAAGCTTGTTGCCAGCTCCCCGATACTTTTCGCAGGCTGCCACGTCCTTCATCGCCTCTGACCGCCAAGGCATCCACCGTGTGCGCTTATTCGCTTGACCATATAACCGCAAGTTGCCTTGGGTTATACATTTGACCCGGGGGTACAAAGCCCGGATACGAATATAACGACTCAATTAAT
>NZ_JACVTV010000188.1:0-2742 GCF_016624625.1 Stenotrophomonas sp. S41
GCGGGGGAGGCGGGTGGCGCGGCCGGCGGAATCGCTACCGGTTCACGGTTTTTTAACCTGTTTGATATTGCGATGCAACATGTGCCGGCCATGGCGATGGCCCGCCGCAGGCGGCTGCCGGCCACCGTTGCCCGGTAGAATCAGCGGTTTCCCGTGCTGAGCCGTGCCCACGCCATGACCGAGACCTCCTCTGCCCTGACCCGCCACTACGCCGAGGAACTGGACGCCATCCGCGCCCAGGGCCTGTTCAAGTCCGAGCGGATCATCACCAGCCCGCAGTCGGCCGAGATCACCCTCGACGATGGCCGCACCGTGCTCAACTTCTGCGCCAACAACTACCTGGGCCTGGCCGACCACCCGGACCTGATCCAGGCGGCCAAGGATGCCCTGGACACCCACGGCTTCGGCATGGCCTCGGTGCGCTTCATCTGCGGCACTCAGGACCTGCACAAGCAGCTGGAAAAGCAGATCGCCGACTTCTTCGGCAAGCAGGACACCATCCTGTACGCGGCCTGCTTCGACGCCAACGGCGGCCTGTTCGAGCCGCTGCTCGGCGAGAACGACGCGATCATTTCCGACGCACTGAACCACGCCTCGATCATCGACGGCGTGCGCCTGTGCAAGGCCAAGCGCTTCCGCTACGCCAACTGCGACATGGCCGACCTCGAAGCGCAGCTGCAGGCTGCCGATGCCGCCGGCTGCAAGACCAAGCTGATCACCACCGACGGCGTGTTCTCGATGGACGGCTTCATCGCCCCGCTGGATGAGATCACCGCGCTGGCGAAGAAGTACAACGCGCTGGTCCACATCGACGAATGCCATGCCACCGGCTTCCTCGGCGCCAGCGGCCGCGGCTCGGCCGAAGTGAAGGGCGTGCTGGAGAAGATCGACATCATCACCGGCACCCTGGGCAAGGCCATGGGCGGTGCGCTGGGTGGCTTCACCTGCGCCAGCGCCGAGGTGATCGAACTGCTGCGCCAGCGTTCGCGCCCGTACCTGTTCTCCAACTCGCTGCCGCCGCACGTGGTCGCCGCCGGCATCAAGGCCTTCGAGATGCTGGCCGCCGCTGACGACCTGCGCGACACGCTGGCGCAGAACACCGCCTACTTCCGCGAGAAGATGACCGCTGCAGGTTTCGACGTGAAGCCGGGCGTGCACCCGATCAGCCCGGTGATGCTGTACGACGCGCCGCTGGCGCAGAAGTTCGCCGAGCGCCTGCTGGAAGAAGGCATCTACGCGATCGGCTTCTTCTTCCCGGTGGTGCCCAAGGGCCAGGCCCGCATCCGCACCCAGATCAGCGCCGCGCACACGCGTGAGCACCTGGACCGCGCCATCGATGCGTTCACCCGCATCGGCCTGGAACTGGGCGTGATCAAGGGTTGATGATGCACCGGGGTCGGATCCCTTTCCAAAGGAAAGGGCTCTGACCCCAGCAACAGCGTCCGCGCTACGCGCTCGCCGGGCACGGCCCGGCGCTACCGGCGTGACGCGCTACGCGCATCACTTCTTCTTTTTCTTCTTGTCCTTGGGCTCGTCCTTGCTGGCCACCACCACCGGCTTGGCGGCGGCTTCCTGCACGTTGCCCTTGGCCACGCGGATGCCGTTGGCCTTCATCCAGGCATCGAACTCGTCGGCAGTCATCTTGTGGTCGCCGTCGCTCATCATGAAGCGGTAACTGCCGCGGCCGTCCAGTTCCGGGGTCTTCACTTCCACCACCGGCGTTTCCACCGGGGTTTCTGCCTTGGCCACTTTCTTGTGGCCGCCGCAGGCGGTCAGCAGTGCGAGCGGCAGCAGCAGGCCGGCGCAGCGCAGGGTTCGGTCGAGGGTCGGGTACATGGGCACGCTCCGTTCAAATGAATCGAAAGCCAGGCGCCCCCTACGCCTGGAACGGTGGCTGGCAGCTGCCAGCCGTGGGCCGGACTTCAGCCCGGTGCAGCGGCCCCCAGCCGCTGCTGGTCGCTGACCTCCAGCACCCGCCACTGCCCCTTGCCGAGATCGCCGAGCGCCAGCCCGCCGATCGCAACCCGGACCAGGCGCAGCACCTGCAGGTCGAAGGCCGCCAACAGGCGGCGGATATGGCGGTTGCGCCCCTCTTCGAGGACGACCTCCAGCCATGCGGTCTTGTCGCCGCTGCGCAGCACGCGCACGGCCCGGGCGACCAGGAACTCGCCCTCGTCGTCGATGCCGGCCTGCAGCGCGGCCAGCGTGGCCTCGTCCGGCAGGCGGTCGATCTGTACGTGGTAGGTCTTGTCCGGCCCGGTCTGCGGGTCGGTCAGGCGCGCGGCCCACTGCGGATCGTTGCTGAACAGCAGCAGGCCTTCGCTGGCCTTGTCCAGGCGCCCGACGGGCGCGATCCACGGCAGCCCGGCGCCATCGAAGCAGCGGTAGACGGTGTCGCGGCCACGCTCATCCTGCGCGGTGGTCACCACCCCGCGCGGCTTGTTGAGCATCAGGTACAGGCGCTGCGGCGCCCCCAGCGGCTGGCCGTCCACTTCGATGGGCGGTGCAGGCTGCGCAATCGGGAACTCGGGATCGCGGACGATGCGCCCGGACACCCGCACGCGACCGTCAGCGATCCAGCGCGCGGCTTCGGTACGCGAACAGACACCCGCCTTGGACAGCACGCGCGCCAGGCCATGGCGGACACCGGCGGGTGCGGCAGCGGGCTTCGCACGCCCACGCGGAGCGTGGGAGCGGGCGGCGGGGGGGGGGGGGGGGGGCTGGGGGGGGGGGACAACGGGC
>NZ_JACVTV010000189.1:0-2694 GCF_016624625.1 Stenotrophomonas sp. S41
CGCAAACCCACAGTGCCCCGCCATCCCACGGAATGCAGGCTTTTGACGTTGCCCTGAATTGAAGCAGGTGCAGGGCTGCAAGCCCTGCAGAAAACCCCCTACCCCGGCGGGCCCTGGGTGCCGACCAGCCGCACCGGCCGCTGGTTGGCCAGCGTCAACCGCTCCAACGGCTGCGGCCGCTCGATCGCATAGCCCTGCAGCCCCTCCACCCCCATGTCGGCCAGCGTCTGTGCCACCTCGGCCGTCTCCACCCACTCGGCCACCACTTCCATCTGCAGCTCGCGCCCCAGCTCGCTGATCGCCCGCACCGTCGCCCGGCTCACCGCATCGGTGTCCATGTCCCGCACGAACGCGCCATCGATCTTCAGGATGTCCGCCGGCAGCTGCCGCAGATACCCGAACGAGGACAGGCCCGAGCCGAAGTCATCCAGCGCCATCCGGCAACCCCGCGCCTTCACCGCGTCGATGAACGCCCGCGCCTGCGTCAGGTTGCTGATCGCCGCCGTCTCGGTCACTTCAAAGCAGAGCTTGGCCGCCAGCGCGCGGTTGCGCTCCAGCAGGTCGCAGACGAAGGCCAGGAAGCTCGGCTCGGCGATCGACTGCGCCGACACGTTGACGTTGCACAGGCCCAGTTGGCGTATATGCGCCGGGCACACCTGCAGGTGGCGGAACAGCAGGCCAAGCACATGGCGGTCCAGCGCCATGGCCATGCCATAGCGCTCCACCGCCGGCATGAACTGGCCCGGCAGGTGCAGCGCGCCGTCGGCATCGCGCATGCGCACCAGCACCTCGTAATGCAGGTAGGCGGGATCGCCGACCTTGGCGATGCGCTGGGCATACAGCAGCATGCGGTTCTCGGCCATCGCGCGGCTCACCCGCTGCAGGCGTTCGGCCTCGTGGCGGCGTTCGTCCAGCGCGAGGCGGTCCTCGTTGAAGCAGTGCACGCGGTTGCGGCCGGCCTGTTTGGCTGCATAGCAGGCGCTGTCGGCAGCACTCATCAGCCAGTTGACGTCGGGCGCATCGGCGGTCACTTCCACCACGCCGATGCTGCAGCTCAGCTGCGGGCTGCCCTCGCTGATCGGGAACGTGGCCTGCCCCAGGTTGCGGATCAGCCGCTGCAGCACGCGCTTGGCCTCGTCCTGGCTGGCCCGGCCGAGGAACACCGCGAATTCGTCGGCGCCCAGCCGCCCCACCCAGTCACCGTCGCGCACCGCGCCCACCAGGTACTCGGCGAAGCCACGCAGCATCTGGTCACCCGCGGCGTGGCCGAAGCTGTCGTTGACCAGCTTGAAGTGGTCCAGGTTGATGTAGCACAGCGAATGCGTGCCGCCCTCCGAGCGGACCTGCAGCAGCGCGCGTTCCAGCAACCGCTCGATCTCGCGGCGGTTGATCAGTCCGGTGAGCGGATCGTGGCTGGCGTGGTGCTCGATCTCACGGGCCAGCGCATGGTTCTGGCTGACATCCTCGATGATGGAGAACACCGACAGCCGGCCGCCGGCACTGCGCACGGCGGTGCCGCTCCAGCGGCCCCAGACCAGGCTGCCGTCGCGGCGGCGGAAGCGCAGTTCGCCCGGCCGCAGCTGGCGATCCCAGTCGATGCGACCGTCAGCGTCCAGCACCAGCTCGCCATCCATCAACAGGTCGCCGAGCGCCATCTGCTGCAGCACGTCGCGGCGGTAGTCCAGGATGTCCGCCATGGCCTGGTTGGCCTCCATCACCCGCCCGGCCGCATCCAGCTTCAGCATGCCCACGTTGGCCTGGTAGAAGGCCGCGCGGAAGCGGCTTTCATGCTCGGTCAGGTCCTTGCCGACCCGGCGTGCCAAGGCTACTGCCATCAGGGTGATGATCAGTACGGAGAAGCCGCCGACGATGAGTGTGGCGATGCGCACCGTATGTGCCATGCGCAGCAGGGCCTGGGAAAATGCTTCGGCCTGCGATTGCAGCTGCAGGTCCACGTCGTGCACACGCTGCATGTAGTCGTCGCGCACGCGGGGCTGCTGCAGTGATTGCGGCGGCACCTTGTCCAGTTCGTCGATCAGCGCCTGCATGGCCAGCAGGTGCGTGTCGGTCTGCCGCCACAACCGGGTGGCTTCACTGAACTCGCCGAGGTCGCGTGCGTAACGGAACGAGAAAATCAGCCGCGAGACGTCCCCGCGTGCGTTGCCGCCGCGCAGGAAGCCCTCGCGCGCCTTCGCCAGGTCCGGCTCGGGCTGTTCCAGGGCCAGGCGCGCATGCAGATCGCCCAGCGGCACCTGCAGGGCGCGCCGCGCATCGTCCAGATCATGCGCATCACCGCGTGCCAGATAACGGCTGAGCGCGGCGGTGGCATCCTGCTGGCCACGCGACCAGTGCCCTTGGCCCGCAATCCAGGCGGTGGACGCCGCCTGCAGCTCCTGGATCAACGCGGACAGGCCGACCAGTCCGATCGCCATGCCCGTCAGAAGTACAAACCGCACCCACAGACCACGGGTCATCGGTACCCGCCGCCGATGCTGCTCCTTGCCTCTACCCATCCCGGATCCCCCCGAATGTGCCGTGACAACCTCCTTGATCAACTATGCCAGCCTATGGCCGCCCATGTGTGGACCATGCGAAGCCGGACCACGGGAAGGCGGGGGGGGGGGGGGGGGGGAAAAAAAAAAAAAAAAAAAAAAAAAAAAAAAAACCCCCCCCCCAAGACGCCCCCCCCACCAA
>NZ_JACVTV010000018.1:0-53295 GCF_016624625.1 Stenotrophomonas sp. S41
ACTTGCAGCGTCCCCCTCAACCGGACCCACCCCGCCTACCCTCAGGAAACCTGCCTTTGACGTTGCTTCGGCCGTTGCCGTTGCATTGAGCAGGTGCAGGGCTGCAAGCCCTGCCGAACAAAACCCCCTGAGCATTCCACGCAGTGGTTTGAGCGCATCGCGCGCACGCCACCCGGCACGCTGCACAGCGACGGAATATCCCGCCTTACCGAGCCCCACCTCATGACCCTGCGTCACCTGCCCCTGCGCGGCGCCCTGCTTCTCGCCCTGTCCTCCCTGCCGCTGGCCGCCCTGGCCGAAGCCACCTCGCCCGCCCCCACCCAGCAGGTGCCGGGCGTCTACCACCAGCGCGTCGGCGCCCTGCAGGTCACCGCCCTCTTCGATGGCGTCGTCGCGCTCGGCCGCCAGCAAGTGGTCGATGTCTCGCCCACCCTGGTCACCCGCCTGCTCGACGGCCGCTACGTGCCCGAGGACAAGAAGGGCCTGCAGACTGCGGTCAACGCCTTCCTGGTCCGCCAAGGCAACCACCTGACCCTGGTCGATACCGGCACCGCGCAGTGCTTCGGACCCGGCCTGGGCCAGGTGCTGGGCAACCTGCGCGCCGCCGGCGTCGATCCGGCCGAGGTGGACGACATCCTGCTCACCCACGCTCACCCGGACCACATGTGCGGCGTGCTCCACGCGCAGGGCCAGCCGGCCTACCCCAATGCCACGGTGTGGCTGTCCAAGGCCGATGCGGACTACTGGCTGGACCCGGCCAGCGAAGCCGGTGCGCCGGAGGGCGTGCGTTTCGCCTTCCCGTTGGCCCGCAACGCGGTGGCGCCGTACCAGGCCCACGGCAGGCTGCGCACGTTCAAGCCCGGTGATGCCCTGCCCGGCGGCGCGGTGGCGATGGACACCCACGGCCATACCCCCGGCCATGTCTCCTACCGGTTCGACAGCCAGGGCCAGTCGTTGCTGGTGTGGGGCGATGTGCTGCACTTCCACGCGGTGCAGTTCGCGCACCCGGAAGCGGCCTTCGAGGCCGATGCGGACCGCAAGGCGGCCATCGCCAGCCGTCGCGGGCTGCTTGAGCAGGCCACCGCCAAGGGCTGGTGGGTGGCCGGCGCGCACCTGCCGTTCCCCGGCCTGGGCCATGTGCGCCGCGAGGGCGAGGCCTATGCGTGGGTGCCGGCGGAGTATTCGCCGTTGAAATGAGGTGCCGCCGGGCATGGCCCCGCGCTACCGGTCCCCGGTCGCGGCAACATCGGGTAGCGCCGGGCCAAGCCCGGCGCGCGCCGCGGGGCCGCCGTAAGCCAGCCCCCCCCCCGCCGCCCCCCCCCCCGGGGGCCCCGGGGGGCCCCCCCCCCGGCGAGCGCAGCGGAGACGCCTTACGCCAGCCCCAGCCAGCCGCCGATCACGCCGCGGGCTTCGTCCACGCCGGTGCGGTCCTCACCGGAGAACACCTGCACGCTGACGCTGTCGCCATAGGCCGAATGCAGTTCCTTGCGGACCTTCTGCAGGGTCTGCATCTGCTGGCTGCGGCTGAGCTTGTCGGCCTTGGTCAGCAGCGCGTGCGCGGGCATGCCACGCTGCACGGCATAGGACAGCATCTGCCGGTCGTAGTCCTTCAGCGGGTGGCGGATGTCCATCACCACCACCAGGCCCTTGAGGGCTTCGCGGGTGCGGAAGTACCGGTCGATGAAGGCCTGCCAGTGCGCCTGCAGGTCCAGCGGCACCTTGGCGTAGCCGTAACCGGGCAGGTCGACCAGGTGCGCTTCCGGGGTGATCTGGAAGAACACCAGCTGCTGGGTGCGGCCGGGGGTCTTGGACACGCGGGCCAGGGAGTTCTGCCGGGTCAGCGCGTTGAGGGCGCTGGACTTGCCGGCGTTGGAGCGGCCGGCGAAGGCCACTTCGGCCCCTTCATCGGGCGGCAGCTGCCGCACGTTGTGGGCCGAGAGGTGGTAACGGGCGCGTTCGATGAGCAATGACATGCGCCTAGGATCGCATGTTGCGGCGCCGCGCGCCCGTTCCGGGGGCCGCAGGCCGGGAAAATGCTGCACTGCTGCGTTGACCGTGCGCGGAAACGGCGTTGATAATCCGGGCGATGCCGGCGGCCACGCCCCGGCCCGGTCCATACGGAGCTTTAGCATGCGCCACGCTCGCGTTCTTGCCGTATCCGCTCTTGCCACTGCCGTCGTCGTTGCCGCCGCTGCGTTCGCGCAGACCACGCTGACCCCGCTGCCCGACAACGGGCCGATCCGCACCGCCTCGCTGGAAGTGGATTTCAGCAAGACCACCTGGGGCGACGCCAAGGCCGGCCAGACCAAGGCCTCGGCCTGCGCGGCCTGCCATGGGGCCGACGGCAATTCCACGGTGGAGATGTACCCGTCCATCGCCGGCCAGAGCGAACGTTACGTGGCCCAGCAGATGGCCCTGATCGCCAACGGCCAGCGCAGTTCCGGCGCGTCGGTGGCGATGGTGCCCTTCGTGCAGAACCTCACCCCGCAGGACATGCGCGATATCGGCGCGTTCTTCGCCACCCAGAAGGCCACCGCCGGCATCGCCGACGATACCGCGGTGGCCGACGGCCCCTACAAGGGCATGAAGTTCTACGAGATCGGCCAGCAGCTGTACCGCGGTGGCGACGCCACGCGCGGCCTGCCCGCCTGCATGGCCTGCCACGGCCCCAGCGGCGCCGGCAACCCCGGCCCGGCCTACCCGCACATCGGCGGCCAGCACGCCAGCTACGTCGCCCGCCGCCTGCAGGAATACCAGGCCGGGCAGACCAACGAGACCGACAAGGCGCACTTCCAGATCATGGCCGCCGTCGCCCAGAAGCTGAGCGAGCAGGAAGTCCAGGCGCTCTCCAGCTACCTGCAGGGCCTGCACAACAAGGCCGATGACATCGCCGCCGAGGCCACCGCCACGCAACCGGCCGCCGCCCCCTGACCACCACTGGTCGGCCCGGGTCGCCACGGCGGCCCGCGGCTGCGGTATGTTTCCTTCACGCCGGCGGCTGCGCCGGCGTTGTTATTTTCAATGGAGATGCGTGTCGATGAGGTTGATTCCCCGCCTTCTGCTGTCCCTGCTGGTGATGCTGCCGCTGGCCGCCTGCGCCGCCACCCCCGCCAATGCCCCGCTGGTTGAAGGCAAAGACTACGAGCGCATCGCCAAGTCCGGCCCGTTCCAGCCGCTGGCCGGCAAGATCGAAGTCGTTGAAGTGTTCGGCTACACCTGCCCGCACTGCGCTCACTTCGAGCCGCAGCTGGAAGCCTGGGCCGCCAAGCTGCCGGCCGACGTGCGCTTCACCCCGGTCCCGGCCGCCTTCGGCGGTGCCTGGGATGCCTGGGCCCTGGCCTATTACGCGGCCGATGAAGTGGGCGTTGCCAAGCGCAGCCACGCCGCCGTGTTCAAGGCCCTGCATGAGGACGGCTCGCTGCCGATGCAGAACATCTCGGCCGATGAGCTCGCCACCTTCTATACCGCCTATGGCGTGAGCGCCGACCGCTACAAGCAGGCCCTGCGTGGCGATGCGGTGCAGAAGAAGGTCGCCGAAGCCCGTGCCTTCGCCCAGCGCACCCAGGTGCCGGGCACTCCGGCCATCATCATCAACGGCCAGTATCTGGTGCGTGGCAACAGCTTCGACGACCAGCTGCGCATCGCGTCCAAGCTGATCTCCGAAGCCCGCGCCCGCGGCCGCTGAACCAATCCCGACCATCGACACGGCGCTGTCGCCGCCGCATGTCATCATTTCCCCCTGGCCGGCGCCCGCCGCTGGCCCCACCTTTCCAGATGCTGGAGACGTTTCAATGAAGACCCGTATCGCTGCTTTCGCACTTGCAGCCCTGCTGCCGATCCTGGCGGCCTGCAAGGCCGACGACGGCACCACCAACACCACCGCCCCGGCTGAAGCGGCCGCCACCCCGGCTGCCACCGAGCCTGCCGCGGCCCCCGCCGCCGAGCCGGCTGCCGCCACCGAAGGCGCTGCCCCGGCCGCCACCGAAGCCGCTCCGGCCGCCGCACCGGCCCCGACCACCACCGCGCTGACCGGCCCGGCCCCGGTGGAAGGCAGCGACTACCAGGTGATCAGCAATGGCCAGCCGTTCCAGCCGGCCGCCGGCAAGGTCGAAGTGGTCGAGATCTTCGGCTACGTCTGCCCGGCCTGTGCCGCCTTCCAGCCGCTGGTCGGCCCGTGGAAGGCCGGCCTGCCGAGCGACGTGAACTTCGTCTACGTGCCGGCCATGTTCGGCGGCACCTGGGACAACTACGCCCGTGCCTTCTACGCCGCGCAGACCCTGGGCGTGCAGGAGAAGACCCACGAAGCGCTGTACGCCGCCATCCACTCGCAGCAGACCCTGAAGGGTGAGCGCGGCGCCGACTCGGTCGACGACATCGCCAAGTTCTACGCCGGCTACGGCGTGGATCCGAAGCAGTTCGCCGCCACCATGGGCAGCTTCGCGGTGAACGCCAAGACCAACTCGGCCAAGCAGTTCGCCCAGCGCAGCGCGATCAGCGGCACCCCGTCGATCATCATCAACGGCAAGTACCTGGTGAAGGGCAAGAGCTTCCCGGACATGCTGCGCATCGCCGACCACCTGATCGCCCGCGAACGCGGTGCGGCCCAGGCTCACTGATCCAAGAGAAAGCATTACCGGCCGTGACTTCCCCCCACACACGGACCCTGCGCTTGCTGACGGCCAACATCCAGGCCGGCTCAAGCACCCGCCGCTACAGCGACTATGTGACCCGCAGCTGGTCACATGCGCTGCCGGCGGGACGCAAGCGCAGCAGCCTGGACGCGATCGCCACCCTGGCGCGCGGCCATGACATCGTCGGCCTGCAGGAGGCCGACCCGGGCAGCCTGCGGTCGGGCTTCACCAACCAGACCCACTACCTGGCCCAGCGTGCCGGCTTCAATTACTGGAGCCACCAGCCGAACCGGCGCATGGGCGGAGTGGCGTCCAGCGCCAACGGGCTGCTGAGCAAGCTGGAACCGGTGGAAGTACAGGACCACGCCCTGCCCGGCCGCATCGGCGGGCGCGGCGTGCTGCTGGCCAAGTTCGGCGATGGCGAGGACGGCCTGGCCGTGGCCGTGGCCCACCTGTCGCTGGGCGCGGGTTCGCGGATGTCGCAGCTCGGCTTCATCGCCGAGCTGCTGTCCGACCACCCGAACGCGGTGCTGATGGGCGATTTCAACTGCCTGGCCGAGCGCCCGGAAATGCAGGTGCTGTACCAGAAAACCCGGCTGCAGCCGCCAGGCTGCGTGGTGCCGACCTTCCCCAGCTGGCGCCCGGACCGGGCCATCGACCACATCCTGGTCAGCAGCAGCCTGCAGACCCGCAGCGTGGAAGCCGTACCGGCCGCGTTCTCCGACCACCTGGCCCTGGCCATGGCCATCGACGTCCCGGCCGAAGCCCTGCGCTGACCCACCGTTCCGGTAGGTGCGGACCTGCTGCTCTGGTGGGTGCGGACCGTTGGTCCGCACTGCTCTCCGCCGGGCATGGCCCGGCGCTACCCGGCCTGCACCACCGGGGTCCTCAGCCGCCGTGCGGTCATCGTGCTGCCCACCGAGGCCACCACCGTGCAGCCGATCGCCAGCCACTGCACGCCCTCCAGGTGTTCGTGCAGCAGCAGCATCGCCCACAGCGCGGCCACCGCCGGTTCCATGCTGATCAGGATGCCGAAGGTCTCTTTCGGCAGGCGCTTGAGCGCCATCATCTCCAGCGACATCGGGATCGCACTGGACACCAGCGCCACCAGCAGGCCCGCCAGCAGGATCTTCGGCTCCAGCAGCGCCATGCCCGCATGGGCCACGCCCACCGGCACCACCACCAGCGACGCCGCCAGCAGCCCCAGCGAAACCGTGTGGCCGGCATGCAGGTGGCCGGCGCGCTTGCCGAACACGATGTACAGGCCCCAGCACGCGGCCGCCCCCATCGCATGGAGCACGCCGGCCGGGTCCAGCGCCGGGCCGCCGCCCAGCGGCAGCAGCAGCAACAGGCCGACCAGCGCGCAGCCCACCCAGAGGAAGTCGATCGGCCGCCGCGAGGACAGCATCGCCACCGTAAGCGGGCCGGTGAACTCGATGGCCACGGCGATGCCGAAGGGAATGGTGCGGATGGCCATGTAGAACAGCAGGTTCATCAGGCCCAGGGTCAGCCCGTAGCGGAGGATGGTCATCGCATCCACGCGGCTGGTCTTCCAGCGCCACGGCCGCCAGAACAGCAGCAGCAACAGCGCCGAGAAGCCCACGCGCAGGGCGCCGGTGCCCTGCGCGCCGACCAGCGGAAACAGGTGTTTTGCGTAGGAGGTGCCGATGGCCAGCGCGGTAACCGAGCCGAGCACCGCCAGCGCCGGCAACATCGGCGCGAATCGGGAAGTCTGCATGCGCAAAGTCTATTGCGCTGGCGGCGAGCACTTGGCTCAATTGACGGCCCGTCCGCGCAATTTCTGCTCGCCATGGCCACCGCCCCCGTGCTGGACAGCTTCGACCACGCCATCCTCGACCTGCTGCAGCAGGACAACGCCCTGCCGCAGCGACAGATCGCCGAGGCCGTGCACCTGTCCACCCCCGCCGTGCAGCGGCGCATCAAGCGCCTGCAGGACAGCGGGGTGATCGCTGCCAACGTGGCCGTGCTCGACGCGGCCAAGGTCGGGCGTCCGCTGACCATCATCGTCGAGGTGCGGGTGGTCAGCGAGCAGCGCGAAAAGGTCGCCCCGTTCCGCCGCCGCGTGCAGGACGATCCGGCCGTGCAGCAGTGCTATTCGATCACCGGCGATGGCGATTTCCTGCTGCTGCTCTCGGCGGCGTCGATGGAAGAGTACGAAGCGATCACCGAGCGCTTGTTCGGGGGCGATGACAACATCGAGCGCTTCCGCACCTCGGTGGCGCTGGGCACGTTGAAGCGCAGCTTCTCGGTGCCGCTGCCATGACCTCGCCGCCCTCCCCTGCCCGACGCCTGCGCCGCTGGCTGCTGTCCGGCGCCCTGCTGCTGGCCGCCGGCCTCGCCGCGCTGTCCCTGTGGAACAGCCCGTGGGCGGCGGCACCGAAGATGCTGTGGGCGCTGGGACGCATGCCCCCGGCCACCGAGCTGCCCGTGCCCGTGGACGGCGTGCGCCCGCGGCAGATCGCCGACACCTTCGGTGCACCGCGCGGCAGTGACCGCACGCATGCCGGCATCGACATCTTCGGCAAGCGCGGCACGCCCGTGCGCAGCGTCACCGCAGGCGTCATCGCCGATGTGAGCGAACGCGGGCTCGGCGGGCGCCAGGTCTGGGTGATCGGCCCCGGCCGCGAGCGCTACTACTACGCGCACCTGGAAGACTGGGCCGAGGGCCTGGCGCGAGGCCAGGTGGTGCAGGCCGGGCAGCTGCTGGGCCACGTCGGCGACAGCGGCAACGCCAAGGGCACGCCGCCGCACCTGCACTGGGGCATCTACGGCAAGGACGGCGCCCGCGACCCGTTGCCGCTGCTGCGTTGAGCGCGTGACGCTGCGGCTCGACACCACGACGGGCCCGCCGCATCATCAGCCGCAGTGACAGGGAGAGCACGCCGATGGCCCCGCTTCGCGCCACCCCGATGTTGATCGCCACCGTGATCCTGGCCACCGGCTGCAGCACCCTGCAGGCACAGCGCGACCCGTGGTGCAGGCAACTGGCGGCCTACGCGAACACCGCACAGGTCGATGCCCCGCGATCGATTGAACTGGTGACCGACTGGAGCCGCTGGAGCAAGCGCTGCGAGGATGATGGCAGCGACGCAGGCAAGCAGTTCTGCCGCTGGTTGATCCCCAACACCTCGACCGAATTCGCCTCGGCCAATATTCGCCACACGCTGGCCTGTCTGGATCCAACGGCCATCCATGCCGGGCGTCTGCGCAGCACCCCGGTGTACATGACCGGCAAGGTGGAGGTGTACGGCGCGCCCATGATCGATGAAGACGTGATGGTCACCGTCGAGTACGCCGATGGCATCGAGGGCCAGTTGCCGCACATGAAGATCCAGGCCGAGCGCACCCCGCTGGACGACTGAGGCGACGAAGGGACTGGCACGCCCCCGCTTCATTTGTAAATAGAAACAATTCGCATTACCATATTTGCGTTTTCAGGGCAGCCAGGACGGTTCGCCCTCCTCGCATTGCCCAGCCACCGTCCTGCAGCGCAGGGCCCCGCCAGCGGCGTGAGACCCCCCACCAGCCGCGGCGCCAGACCATCCGGGAAGCCGGTCGGACGCACGCACGTGCCCGTCCAGGAACCCACATGATCCGCTCGACCCCTGCTCTGCTGCCGCATCGCCTGTCCGCGGCGGTGCTCTCCGCCCTGTGCCTGGCCGCCGCGCCGGCCGCCTTCGCCGAAACCGCTGCCGACCCGACCACCCTCGACAAGGTCGTGGTGAAGGGTGAACGCGCCGAGGGCTACTCGGTGCGCAAGACCTCCGCCGGTACCCGCTTCGACCTGGCCCCGCGCGAGATCCCGCAGTCGATCAGCATCATCAGCCACCAGCGCATCGAGGACCAGAACCTCGACGACATCATCGACGTGCTGGGCAACACCACCGGCGTGAGCAGCACCCAGTCCGACACCGAGCGCACCGAGTTCTACGCGCGCGGTTTCTACATCGACAGCTACCAGTTCGATGGCCTGCCGACGCAGATGGTGCAGAACTGGAGCTACGGTGACTCCGGCCTGGACCTGGCCCTGTACGACCGCGTGGAAGTGGTGCGCGGTGCCACCGGCCTGCTCAGCGGCGCCGGCAACCCGTCCGCTTCGGTGAACCTGATCCGCAAGCACGCCGACAGCGCCGAACTGGCCGGCAGCGTCTCGGTCAACGTCGGCAGCTGGGGCCGCACCCGCACCACCGTGGACGTGGGCAGCGCGCTGAATGCCAGCGGCACCGTGCGTGGTCGCGTCATCGGCAGCTACCTGGACACCGATGCGCAGATGGACCGCTACAACCAGCACAAGACGCTGGGCTACATGGTCATCGATGCCGACCTGACCCCCGATACGCAGCTGAGCGTGGGCTACGACTACCAGCAGAAGCGCGCCAACGGCGCGACCTGGGGCGGCTTCCCGATGCTGTTCTCCGATGGCACCAGCACCGGCTACGACGAGTCGTTCAACGCCAGCCCGAACTGGACCTACTGGGACACCACCAGCAAGCGCGCCTTCGCCACCCTGGAGCACGGCTTCGCCAACGGCTGGAAGTTCAAGATCGGCGCCACGCATGACGAGACCAAGGCCGACGACAAGCTGTTCTACCCGGCCTACAACGACTGGGTCACCGGCGCCTCGTACTTCGACAAGAACACCGGTGCCGGCATCTCGCCGTCGGCCGGCTTCTACAACACCGAGCGCAAGGTCGACGGGATCGATGGCTTCGTCGACGGTCCGTTCCAGCTGTTCGGCCGCGAACACCAGTTCATGGCAGGCCTGAGCTACAACAAGCGCGACTACGCCAACTACGGCGACTACCAGGTCGGTGGTGCCGGCCTCGCGTGGGACCCCTTCTCCAGCTACCTGAACTGGAACGGCAACATCAGCGAACCGAACTGGAACCCGCTGAGCCTGGCCAGCGAAGGCACCATCACCCAGAAGGCCGGCTATGCCGCCACGCGCCTGTCGCTGGCTGATCCGCTGAAGCTGATCATCGGTGCGCGCTACACCGACTGGAAGAGTGAAGGCGAAGGCGCCGATCGTTCGCACAAGGTGACCACGCCGTATGCCGGCCTGGTGTTCGACATCAATGACACCTACTCGACCTACGCCTCGTACACCGAGATCTTCCAGCCGCAGATGCTGAAGGACCGCAACGGCAGCTACCTCGATCCGGTCGACGGCAAGAGCTACGAAGTGGGCGTCAAGGGCGCGTGGTTCGACAACCGCCTGAATGCCTCGGTGGCCGTGTTCCGCATCGAGCAGGACAACGTCGGCCAGTCGACCGGTGAACCGGTGATCGGCGGAACCGGCGGCGAAACCGCCTACATCGCCGCACGCGGCACGGTCAGCCGCGGCTTCGAGTTCGAGCTGAACGGCGAACTGGCACCGGGCTGGAATGCCACCTTCGGCGCCTCGCGCTACGTGGCCAAGGACATCAACGATGCGGACATCAACACCAACCTGCCGCAGACCACGCTGAAGCTGTTCACCAGCTACACCCCGCAGTCGTTGCAGGACCTAACCGTCGGCGGTGGTGCCAACTGGCAGAACCGCATCTACTACGCGGTGCCGGCGTACGGCCGCATCGAACAGGACGGCTACGCGCTGGTCAGCGCCTTCGTGCGCTACCGCATCTCGCCGGAGTTCAGCGTGCAGGCCAACCTCAACAACCTGCTGGACAAGAAGTACTACTCGCAGATCAACGGCTACGGTGCGTTCGGCGACGGCCGCAATGGCTCGCTGACCTTCACCTGGTCGTTCTGATGCAGACGGCGCCGGGCAGCCCCCGGCGCCGTGGGTCGTTGTAGAGTCGAGCCATGCTCGACTGGCTTTCGCAAAGAGCAGCCGAGCATGGGCTCGGCTCTACAAAGGCATGAAGCAGCCGAGCATGGCTTGGCTCTACATGACCGCGAAAAGCCGCCGGGCATGGCCCGGCGCTACCGGTGAAAAGCAGGTGCCGTTCCCTGGCACCTGCCGGTCAACCTAGAACCGCAGGTCCGCGCGCATGTACCAGTAGCGGCCACGCGGGATGTCGTAGGTCGAGGCGTCGTAGCCGTTCAACGAGCACGACAGGCAGATCGGCGGATCCTTGTCGAACACGTTGTTCAGGCCCGCGGTCAGCTGCAGCCCCTTCATCCAGTCGATTTTGTAGCCCACCTGCAGGTCGTGGTACGTGGTGGCGGCCAGCGTGTTGGTGCCGGCGGCCTGGTTGCCGCACACCGGGAAGGCCACCGCATCACCGCAGTCCTCGGTCAGCTCGGAGATGTGGCGCACCGTCCAGTTGGCGCTCCAGTTGTCCAGCGTCCAGCCGATGCTGGCGTTGCTGGTCCACTCCGGAATCGAGCTGTCGGCCACTTCCACGCCCGGCTTCTGCGGCTGCCGCTGGCCGGCCGCACCGGTGGCTTCGTAGCGGCCGACGAAGGTGTTCTTCCAGCCCAGCTTGAACTGGCCGATGTCGCTCTGCGGCAGTGTCCAGAACAGATCCACGTCCCAGCCATCGGTCTTGATCGAACCCAGGTTGGTCAGGCGGTTGTTGAAGCTGTTGACCGCGCCGGTGCTGGCGCGGGTGATGCCATCGCAGTAGACCGGGTCCAGCGTGTCCACGCACAGGTCCAGCTGGGTCTGCGCATTGATCGCCTGGATCGCGCCGTCGATGTTGTGGCGGTAGAAGGTCACCTCCACGTCGAAGCGTTCGGACCAGGTGGCGTTGTTGCCGAACCACGGGCTCCACACGAAGCCGGCACTGAAGCTGCGCGAACGCTCCGGCTCCAGCTCGCGGTTGCCCCCGGTGGTCACCGAGATCTGCGAGTTCGCCTGCTGGAAGCCGGTCGGCACGCCCAGCGCGGCGCAGTTGGCAGGATTGCCGCGCGGCGCGGTGCCGCCCAGGCCCACCGAGCACGGATCGAACAGCTGCAAGTCGGCACGCGCGGCCGAGCCGTACAGCTCGCCGATGGACGGTGCACGGAAACCCTCGGCATAGGTGGTGCGCAGCACGAAGTCATCGGTCACCTGCCAGCGCAGGCCGTACTTGGGGGTGAACTCGCCGCCGAAGGTCGAGTAGTCCGAATAGCGTCCGGCCAGGCTCAGGTCCAGTTTCTTGCCCAGTGCCGAGTCGGCGAAGATCGGAATGCTCAGCTCCAGGTAGGCCTCGTTGACGTCGTAGGAACCGGACGTCGGCTGCGAGGGCACGCCGTTGTAGTGGCCGATCACCGTCAGCGGATCGGGCTGGTACCAGCCTTCATAGCGGCGATGTTCCAGGCCGGTGGCGAAGGACACCGGGCCGGCCGGCAGGGTGAACAGATCGCTGGACAGGTTGGCGGTGACCAGGCTCAGTTCGTTCTGGCTGCGGTCGCGTACCACCGGCTGGATCCAGCGCAGCATCTCCGGGGTGATCGAGCCGACGCCACCGAAAATGTTCAGCGGCACGCAGCCGGCCGTGGCCGCGCACAGTGCCGGATCGCCCAGCGCCAGGTTCACGTTGTAGATGTTGTAGCTGCCGTAGTTGGTCTGTTCGGCCTTGTTCTTGCTGTACATGCCGTTGACGTCCCAGTACCAGCTGCGGTTCGCCGCCTGGAAGCTGCCGACCAGGCCGGTGGCGAAGTACGTGGTGTTGACCTCCTGCTCGAACACGCGCGCGCCGCCTTCCACCGGGCGGCGACCGATCAGGCTCATGTTGTCGCCGGACACCAGGTCGAAGCCGAACGGGTTGTACGGGTTCAGCGCCGACACCACGATGTTGTCGGCCAGCGGATTGCCGGTGGCACCGTCAGGCCCGAAGAACAGCGGTTCCGGGCCGGCCTGGTTGGTCGATTCGCGGCGGTTGCCCAGCGCCTTCACGTACCACTGGACGTCGTCGGTGATGTCGAAGCGGAACTGGCCGAACACGCCTTTGCGCTCGGACGGGGTCAGCACCATGTTGTATTCGGCGAAGTTGAAGCGGTCGGCGCTGGTGAAGCAGTGGTAGTCGTCGCTGCGGTTGCAGCCGGCGCTGCCGTCATAGCGCGGGTTGCTCACGCCGGTATTGGGCACGATGTCCTGCTCGGCGCCGGTGTTGGGATCGACGAAGGCGAAGCGTCCCTGCGGAATGCCACCGCTGCCGAAGGCCAGGCCGGTGCCGGGAATCGGGAAGCGTGACTGTTCGCGGTCGCGCGCATACACCGCATCCTGCCTGGTCCAGCTCGCGCCGAGGAACAGGCTGTAGCGCTCGCCGCTGGTGCCCCAGGCCAGGTCCACGCCCTTCTGCGTGCCGTCGCCCTTGCTGTATTCGCCGTAGTTCAGGGTGACCTGGCCGCCATCGAAATCGCGGCGGGTGATGATGTTGACCACGCCGGCGATCGCATCGGAGCCGTACAGCGACGAGGCACCGTCTTCCAGTACTTCGATGCGTTCGACAATCGCCAGCGGAATGGTGTTGAGATCGGTGGCCGCGCCCACGCCCGACGCCGAGGATTCATTGACCCAGCGGATGCCATCGACCAGCACCAGCACGCGCTTGGCGCCCAGGTGGCGCAGGTCGACCTGTGCCGAGCCGGCACCCACACCACTGCCATCCGGCGGGAAGCCGAAATTGCCGGACGAATTGAACTTGGCATTCAGCGCCGAACCGGAACCGGTGAGCTGCTGCAGCACTTCGCCGATCGAGCTCAGGCCGGTGCGTTCGATGTCGCCCCTGCTCAGCGTCTGGATCGGCACCTGGCCTTCCACTTCAGCACGCTTGATGCGCGTGCCGGTCACTTCGACGGCATCCAGGGTGGTGGCCGTCTGGGCCATTGCCCCCAGCGGTGCCAGGGCCGTCACGCACAGCGCGACAGCGACCGCCAAGGGGCGGTAATGCAGGTGATTCATTCGCTCTCTCTCCAAAGGAATGTCGGGACATGGGCTGCCGCGCTCCCCGCCTGCGTGGCGGCAGCGTCTCCTTTGTAAACAAGCTGTAAGAACATTGACGTGACCTGCGACACCCTTTCACGCCGTTCTGATGAATGAATCATTCTTGTCCCAGATGGAGATCTAGGACTTATTTGAATTCTCGAGTCCAAAGCGAATCTGAGCAGGAACTGGGCAGAGACTCAAACCTCCGAAGCGTCATGTGAGGTCCTATCGTGAAAGCAATTACTGCCGCACTGCAGGCTGCAATCATCGCCCTGGCAACCCTCTCGTTCGCGGGCGGAGCAAAAGCAGGTGGACTCATAGAATGTAACAACTGCGCATCTCCCAAATCCGTTGCGCTGCAGTCGGGGTCCGGGCTCACAGTAATAATTGACTTCGAAAAAGCGCAGCTCACCGCCTTCAATGTCGAGTACGATCGTGAACTGAGAAAATGGCGCGCCGTCTCCACACCGGTTCCCAGTCAGATCCAAATGGCGTTTCTACGAATCGTAGAGAGTGTGTCAAGCACCAATGGCCAACCCGACCAAGCCTTTCCTAAAGCAGGCGGTGGCGCCGTCGTCCCCATGCATCCCGACAACCCAGGAAATTCAAACGGGATGCGATTTCCCGATGCTTACAAATCCTCAGACGCCTTTGAGATCGTCAACTCCGCAACCATGAGAACGCGACTGGGCCAGTATCTGGCCTTGGAAATTGCAGGAGCCAACACCAGCAGCGCCGCTTGGAACAGCTTCGCGCTTTCCATACAACAATTTGCGCTTAGCTGGGCCAGCATCAAGGGCGGCGGCGCGGTCAATGTGATTATTACCTGGCGAGATGGTTCGAAGACCCTCTATAGAATCACACCTGACAACGTGTCAGAAGCCAAATACCAGAAGGGAGAGAGTCGTGACAGCACCGGAAACAAGGTGCCCGATGAGACTATCGCAGATCCTGCGACAGCTCCTTCTTACGCTGGCCAGTACTACTTTGGCCGCGAAGGCGACCTTGATAAATGGGTCCGCTCTGCGCAGATGTACGGCGTACCCGTCCAACGTGGATCTAGCAGCCGCATGTGCTGCAATTGGGATGGCCACACGGTCTACTGCCAGCAATACTGACCTCACCCGATCTGTCCGCGCTCTCAGGGAGTACTGCCCTGAGAGCGCCACATCGCGTCATCGCACGAAGGCGATCCGCTCCATCCCTGTGGCCTCGGCGGCCGCCAGGATCTTCGCCATGCCTTCGTATTCGGCAGACGGATCGGTGGCGATGCGCAGCTCCGGCAGGTTGCCGGCGTGCTCGCTGGCCTGGGTGCGCAGGCGCGCCTGCAGATCATTGATGGCCATCGGCTGGCCGTTCCAGCTCAGCTGGCTGGACGCATCCAGTCGCAGCTCGATCGGCGGTGGTGGATCCGGACGGTCGACCACCCGGTCCGTTGCCTGCGGCAGCTGCACCGCGATGGGCCGCGACAGCATCGGCGCGGTCACGATGAAGATGATCAACAACACCAGCATCACATCCACCAGCGGCGTGACATTGATCTCCGCCAAGGGGCCGCTTCTTCCTGCGCTACTGAACGCCATGTGCCACTCCTTGCACCCGGGCCGTTCGCCCAAGCCGACAGTACGTCGCCGATGACCGCGCGCGGCAGTGTCTGCGTGTGGAGCATTCAGCTGCCGTTGCCCGGTGCGATCCGTGCACGCGATGCGAAACTGAATTCAGCCAGCGCCCGCTATGCTGGGCCCATGACCCGACGCTCTTCGACCGCCCTGTCCCTGCTCCCGCTGTCCGCATCGCTGCTGATCGGCTGCGCCAGCGCCCAGTCACTCGACGCCCAGAGCGGCCAGCTCCAGGCCGCCATCGATGCGGCCGAACGCGGCCAGCTCGATCCGCGCCAGGCCGCCGCGCTAAGCCGCCACCCGGCCTATGGCTGGGTCGAGTTCGCCCAGCTTCGCCGCAACATCGACACGGTCGATACCGGCCAGGCCCAGGCCTTCCTCAAGCGTTATGACGGCCAGGCCGTGGCCAACAGTTTCCGCAGCGTCTGGCTGCCCTCGGTGGCCCGCCGCCAGGACTGGACCACCCTGCTGGCCAACTGGGCACCCACCGACAACCTCGGCCTGCGCTGCGCCCAGCTGACGGCGCGCCAGGCCACCGGCAAGGTCGACCCGCAGTGGATCAGCGAGGCACAGGACCTGTGGCGCAAGAACGGCAAGTCGCTGCCCGATGCCTGTGACGCGGTGTTCGCCGTGCTGCAGGCGCAGGGTGGGATGAGTGATGCCCTGCGCTGGGAACGCGTCGACGCCGCCGCCGATGCACAGCAGCCGGCGGTGATGCGCAGCGCCGCGCGCGGCCTGCCCGCGGCCGACCTGGCCCTGGCCAACACCTATGCCGCCTTCGTCGACAAGCCCAATGCCAGCGCACTGAACTGGCCGCGCAACGAGCGCAGCCGCCGCATCGCCACCGACGGCCTGGAAAAGCTGGCCAAGGCCGACCCCGGTGCCACCGAACAGCAGCTGCCGCAGTACGCGCAGGCGCTGGGCCTGAGCGCCGACCAGCAGGCCCAGGTGCGCTACCAGATCGCGCTGTGGACGGTGGCATCCTACCTGCCCGACTCCGCGCGCCGGCTCAATGCCGTACCCGAATCGGCCTACGACGAGCGCCTGCACGAATGGCGCGTGCGCGAGGCGATGTCGCGCGGTGACTGGGCGGCCGCGCTGACCGCCATCCGCAAGATGGGCAGCAAGCAGCGCAACGATTCGCGCTGGGCGTATTTCGAAGGACGCATGCTGGAAAAGACCGGGCAGGCGCAGCAGGCCCAGCCGCTGTTCCGCACGGCCGCGCGCGCACCGACCTTCCACGGCTTCCTGGCCGCCGACAAACTGCAGCAGAACTACACGCTGTGCCCGTGGAAGCCCAACGACAGTGCGCAGGCGCAGGCCGCCGTCGCCCGCGATCCGGCCATCCAGCGCGCGATGGCGCTGTACCAGATCGATCGCAACGGCTGGGCCGTGGCCGAGTGGAACAGCGCGCTGTCCCGTTTCGATGACACCCAGCGCCGCCTGGCGGTGCGCGTAGCGCAGGACAACGGCTGGTTCGACCGCGCCGTGTTCGCACTCGGCAAGCAGCCGCAGGAACAGCGCCTGTACGACCTGCGCTTCCCGCTGCACCACGACAGCACCATCCGCCGCGAAGCCTCGCGCAACGCCATCGACCCGGCCTGGGTGGCCGCGGAGATCCGCGCCGAGAGCACCTTCACCCCGCGCGCGCGCTCGCCTGCCAACGCCATGGGCCTGATGCAGGTGCTGCCGGCGACCGGCGCGGGCGTGGCGAAGAACATCGGCCTGACGGCCTACGGCGGCGCCGACAGCCTGTACGACCCGGACACCAACATCGCCATCGGCACCGCCTACCTGCGCCAGCTGATGAACAAGTACGACGGCCTGCCCTACGTCACCATCGCCGCCTACAACGCCGGACCGACCCCGACCGCACGCTGGCAGAGCCAGCGCCCGGGCTTCGACCCGGACCTGTGGATCGAGACGATCAGCTACAAGGAAACGCGCGAGTATGTCGCCCGCGTGCTGGCCTTCAGCGTGATCTACGACTGGCGCCTCAACGGCAATGCGCTGCCGCTGAGCGACCGCCTGATGGGCCGCCTGGTGGACAAGCGCAAGGCGTTCACCTGTGCGGCGGACGCCGACCAGGGCGGGGATTGATCGACGCGGGGGCGTGCCTTCCGATCCGGTAGCGCCGGGCCATGCCCGGCGAGCACGCAGCGCGGCGACGCAAGCCCATGCGATCATCACCACCATGAAGATCTATCTTGTCGGCGGCGCCGTACGCGACCGCCTGCTGCAGCGCCCCGCCGGCGACCGTGACTGGGTGGTGGTTGGTGCCACTCCCGCGCAGATGGAAGCGCAGGGCTACACCGCCGTGGGCCGCGATTTCCCGGTGTTCCTGCACCCGAAGACCGGCGAGGAATACGCGCTGGCGCGCACCGAGCGCAAATCCGGCCGCGGCTACCGCGGCTTCGTGGTCGATGCCGATCCGGGGGTCACCCTGGAAGAAGACCTGCAGCGCCGCGATTTCACCATCAATGCCATCGCCTGCGATGAGGCCGATGGCACCCTGGTCGATCCTTACGGCGGCGCGCGCGATATCCAGCAGCGCGTGCTGCGCCACGTCGGCCCCGCCTTCGTTGAAGACCCGCTGCGCGTGCTGCGTGCAGCGCGCTTCATGGCGCGCTTCGCGCCGTTGGGCTTCACCGTCGCCGAGGAAACCATGGCGTTGATGCGTGAGGTCGCCGCCAGTGGCGAGCTGGACGCGCTGGTGCCCGAACGCGTGTGGCAGGAGCTGCGCAAGGCGCTGGCCTGCGAACGGCCGTCGGCCTTCCTGCGCACCCTGCACGACGCGCATGCGCTCGGCCCGATCCTGCCGGAACTGGAAGCGTTGTATGGCGTGCCGCAGCGCGCCGAATTCCACCCGGAGATCGACACCGGCATCCACCAGGAGATGGTCAGCGACATGGCCGCCCGGCTGGCACCGGGCGATGACCTGGTCGGCTTCGCCGCGCTCACCCACGACCTTGGCAAGGGCTTGACGCCGCCGGACGAATGGCCGCGCCACATCATGCACGAGCAGCGTGGCCTGAAGCCGCTCAAGGAGCTGTGTGCGCGCCTGAAGATTCCCACCGAACACCAGCAGCTGGCCGAAGCGGTCTGCCGCGAGCACTTGAACGTGCACCGCATCGACGAGCTGCGTGATGCCACCGTGCTGGACCTGCTGGGCCGGTGCGATGCCCTGCGCCGCCCCGAGCGCGTGGCCCGCATTGCCCTGTGCTGCGAAGCCGACAAGCGCGGCCGGCTGGGCTTTGAAGAAGGCGATTACCCGCAGGGGGAAACGCTCAAGCGCCTGCACCAGGCGGCCCTGTCGGTCCAGGCGCGGGATCTGGACCTGACCCATCTGAAGGGCGCCGCTGTTGGCGAGGCGCTGGCACGGGCGCGGGTGAAGGCGATTGCGGCCGCACGCTGATTCTCAAGCGTCGTACCGGCCACACGCGGACTGTCGAAGGTAGTGCCGGCCGCTGGCCGGCAACCCCAGAACCGCTGGAATCAGTGCGCCATGCCGCGGGTGATCGCAGCGGCGCGATCCTTCAGCTGGGCAACCGCGTCGGGAATCATCTCCATGCCCACGTCCAGGCCCGGGTTCAGCACCAGGCCGACGCCCTCGCCGATGCCCGCCAGCAGCGCGTGCACGGCAATCGGCATGGCATGGGCGAACTGCGGCAGCTGCTCGTGCCAGAGACCGGCGCGCTCGGGCGCGGTGAACACCGCGAACATCGGCTCGCCGCCCTCGCTGGTCAGCACCAGCGGCGAAATGCTCTCGTCCCAGGCGCCATCCTCGCCGATGGCCTTGTCCAGCAGCACGAACACCGGCGCGGTCAGCAGGCCATCGAGGAACTGCGAGGCAGTCAGCGTACCGTCCTGTGCCTGCAGCAGGCGGACCTCCAGGTCGTTGAGGGGTTCGAACGGCGTGTCGTGATCCATGGTCGGTTCCGGTACGTGATTGCAGGGTGTCACTTTAGCAGGCCGGAAGCATGGTCCACGTGCTGGACCTGCCGTCCGGGGAACGGTCAACGACCGATCAGGCTCTCGGCAGGAATGCCCAGGTTGCGGTGCAGATTGCGGATCATTTCCAGGGTCAGCCCGCGCTTGCGGTTCAACACCTCATAGACCCGATTGAGCTGGCCGATGGAAGGCACCAGGTCCTTTACCGTCAACCCACCCTGTTCCATGCGGAAACGGATCGCTTCAATGGGATCCGGCAGTTCGATCGGGTAGTGCTTCGCTTCGTAGGCCTCGACAAGCGTGGCAAGGATCTCGAATCGATCCCCTTCCTCACTGCCGATGGCAGGCTCGTTCTCGAAATAGAACTCAAGCTCGCGCAGCGCGATCTCGTAGTCGCTTTCGGTACGGATGGGGCGAATGTTCATTTTCTCTCCACAGTCGAGACGTCTATTCGATCGTAGTCGGCATGACGGCCAATGAATTTGATGTAGACCATCTGTCGCTGATAAGAGACATCCACCACCAGACGATGGCTGTTGCCCTTGATGTTGAAAACCACACGGGTGTTGCCCACGAAACTGGCGCTGGCGAAGCGGTCGCGGATGTCATGTGGGCTCGCCCAGACGGCGCGCCTCACTTCGTCATGCCACGCCTTCAGAGACTGCTCGCATTCCGGAAATTTCTCCCAGTAGCGCCTCAGCGTGGAAAGCGAGAATATCTTCAAGACAGGATCCTAGTCCCAATTTGGGACATATGCAAATCCATCGCCATCAGCCTGCCCCAGCCCCTGAACGCCACATCCAACCCGCCACCGCCAGCCCGGCCACGACCACCAGCATCACCGGCAGGCCGAAGCGGTGCCGGAACGGGATCGGCACCCCGCCCAGCTGCTGGTCCATGGTGTCGGTGTCCAGTACCCAGCCATGCTCGCAGCCGGTGCAGGCCAGCTCGTAACGGCGCTGGTAGACGAAGCCGAACAGCAGGTCGATACGCGCCATGCGGTAGCGCAGCTGCGGGGCGAAGTCGGTCTCGGTCTGGCAGCGCAGGCAGTGGTGGGCCTCGGTCGGGCCGACCACGACGACACGCTCCTGCTGGCCGATCATCATCACCGGTCAGCCGCCCGTGCAGGCTGGCTGGGCCAGCAGCCAGGCCTGGGCGGCGGCAACAGTGGCCGCATCACCGCTGATGCGCTGGTCCGGCCTGATCTTCAGCCCATCGCCCTGGCCATTGCGGTCCTGCATCACGCTGGTGGTCAGCACGAGTGAACTGCCATCAACCAATGGGCGCACCACGTTGGCGGTGGACACCCCCGCAGTCGCCTCACCGAAACTGCGTGTCTGCGGCCGGCCCCGCAGGGCCAATACCGTCGCCTCGCCAGAGCTGGCAGTGCGCGGACCGGTCAGCACCGCCACCGGCGCGGCCACGTGCTTCAGGCGGTAGCCGGGCGCGCCGAGATCGACGATCACGCGCGCGCCCAGGCGCACGCCGGAAGGGGTCGACTGCCAGGGCGATGGGCCCTCGGCGGTGGCGAAGGAACCGACCATTTCCTCGCCCTCCTTCGTGATCCGCAGCAGCGGTGCAATCCCGAGCAGCATGGGCCACATGTTGCCACCGGTGTTGCCGCGCAGGTCCACGATCCAACCGCAGCGCTTGCCAGTGTCCTGGTCGCGGATGATCGCCTGCCAGCGTGCTGCGCGCTCCTGCATCTGCTGTTTCGCAGCCGGGCCGGGAACGACGGCGAAGCCGCCGATGCCCACCTGGCCAATGCGCGGGTCCAGCGCCGGTACATCAGCGGCTGCAGCACCTTCGGATGCACCGGCCGCAGCCGCTGCATTGGCACGGGCGATGCGCTTGGCGTCCGAACGCATCCGCTCCGGGCTGAGCCATGCGCCATGCCCTCCCGAGCTGCGGCCGATGGCTTCTTTCAGCACATCGCGGATCTTTTCCGGGTTGCCCTGTGCGGCGCTCAAGCGCGCCCGCATCTCTGGCCAGTCCACGCGGTCGCGGTACAGCGCCTCGCGTTCCAGCGTGTCCAGCAGTTCGATGCGTGCCTGTGCGGTGGGCAGTTCGATGGCAGCAGCGGGGGCCGCCAAGGCCATGGCGCAGAGCAGTGCCGCAGCCGTGATGCGTAGATCGACGTACATTCGACGTTCCTTCGTCGGGGGGACAGGTGCAGCATACGCGCCTGCGTCTGGCGCTGTGTGTCGGGATCAACCTTTCCGTGAGGCCACGATTTACAACTTTGCTCATGTCATCGCCGGGATGAAAGGGCGAAGGTAGCGTTGCTGGCGTGCTCTGCGCCGGCCGGGATTGGCGTCCTGAATCAAACATCAAAGTGATCGAGTTGCCGCCTCAGCGGCAATCGCGACAATGCACCGGCTTGCCCATGGCGGGCGGTGCGTGGGGATCCTCGTGATCCGTCGGCTTTTTTCGCTTTGATTTTGACCGGCACGCCAACCCGCACCGCCCGCCACCTCGCACCCCGCAGGTGGCCTTGCCTTGTGAGGTTGTCGCCATGAATACGCCCTACCCCACCTATCCCTGCCTGCAGTCTCTGCTGGGCGATGCGCTGTCCACCCTGGCCCTGCCTGATGCCACGGCGAAAGCGCTGGAAGATGCATTGAGCGTGGCTGAAGAAAGTGCCCCTCCCTCGGCCTTCTTCGCGCGGCTGTACGGCCTCGCGCACGGACATGGCGCCGATGGGCAGCCTTGGCAGAATCGGAAGCTCAGTGACGCACACCTGCGGGGAATGGCTGAAGCCACGCGCTGCATGGCGGCGGTGTCGGCGTGCGGGCGCGTGCTGCTGGCGGCGCAGGCCGCGCGGGAACTGGATGATGCTGAAGCTCAGTGTCCACCACAGGTGGAGGAGGGATTGCTGCACGCGGTGATTGTGTTGGCCGATCATGCCGACGCGCTGGTGGCACCGGTGGATCCGTCGCGTCGAAGATCGGATGGAGACTGACATGTACAACAATGTGAATGCAGCTTTGAATGACGCTCAATACTCACAGCTCGAAAAATTTGTACGAGCACTGTCCCAGCGTGACAGTGAGACGCTTCAAACCCATTTCCATCTCAGCGACGTCGTCATCGCCGAAGTGTATGAGCGCGTCGAATTTTATTTTGACCATGCCACCATTCTCTCCGTCCCACCCAGGATCAACTGTGCTCTCCAAGGGCCGTCGATAGCGGTTTACGACTTCGGTGACGGAGACCTTGCTGTTGACTGTGATCTGCTCGGAAACGGTTCACCGTGCGATGCGTATGTGCACGTCCTGTTCGAGAAAGACGTATTGGTCTATGAGTACATGAAATCATGATGAAGTGATGGAGGGCGCACGCCACGGTTCGGATCGGAACCGACCGGCATTGCGCCCCCGCCGACCACCATCGCCGGGCATGGCCCGGCATTACCAGTCCGCGCGCAGGCCGATGTTGCCTTCGATGATGCGGCGCTTCTCGTTCCTGTCACCACCCAGCTCACGCGTGTAGTCGGCCACGGCGTACGCGCTGATGCTGCGGTTGAAGCGCGCGACCACGCCTACGCCCGCTTCCAGCGCGCGCGAGCGCTGCGCATTGAGGATCGTGTCACTGTCGAACTGGATGCGGTCCTCGCCCGCGCGGCCGTGCCAGTAGTTCACCTTGAAATACGGCTGCCAGCCGTTGTCGGCCAACTGGTAATCACCGGCCAGGCGCAGGCCGACGCGGCCGGTCCAGGCGTTGTCACTGTCAAAGCGCACCGCAGACACCACGTCGCGCCGGTCATCCAGCGAACTGCGCTGCCAGATCACCTGCACCTGCGGTTCCAGCCACCATGAGGACTGCCCGAACTGCAGCAGCGGCTTGCCCGCTTCCAGCGACAGCGTGGTGCCATCACCCTTGACGTCGATGCCGAGCCCGCGCGAGGAACGCACCCGGCCGTCGTAGCGGCTCTGCATGGCCACCGCGTCGAGGTAACCGCCCTCGCTGCCGGTCAACGTCCAGTACAGGCCCACATGTTTGTCGTCCAGGCGGCTCTGGCCGACCTGCACGTTCTCCCAGCCCAGCGCCAGGCCGGTGGTCCTGCCCTGCGCGCGGGTGCGGCCGACGAACACGCCCACCTGGTTGCGATGGTCATCAGCGGCGGCCGCCCACACATCCAGACCGGCCTGCACGCCCATCACATCGCCATCGAAGCCAGGCTGTGCATCTCCCTTCCAATGGATCTTGCTGCTCTGCCCCACCAGTCGCCCCCAGGCGGTGCGGAAGGCGCCGTTGCTGTAGAGCAGGCGCTGCTCGCCCTGGCGCTCGTGGAAGGTACCGAGGCTGGCCAGCGACGTCTCGCGCAGCAGCGGCGGCACCACCGCGTAGGCAGCGGTTTCCAGGCGATACAGCGGCACCACGTCGCCCTGCGCCGGTCGTGCACCCGGGCTGGGCGGGGTCGAGCCTGCACCGGGCAGGCTGCTGCCGGCCACCGGCACATCGGGTACGGCCGGGTCGCTGGGCGGTGCCACGGGTGCGGGCTCCGGCGGTGGCGGTGGCGGTGCGGTCTCGCCAGCGGTCAGATCGGGATCCATTGGATCCTCCGGTGGCGGTGGCGGTGCCGGCGTGATCGGCGGCGGCGGTGCGACGTCGGGGCTGGGCGGCGGCGGCATGGCGTTGACGCTGCCATTCGGTGCCGGCGTCGGGCCCGCGACCAGGGTCGAACGCAGGTACCAGTTCTCGCCGGTGCCGGCGCTGACGCCGCCCTTGAACAGGAAGTACTCATAGGCACCGGCCGATACCGGTGCGAACAGCGAGAACGCATTCGCCGCGGTGGTACCGCCATTCAAGGCCTGCACTATCAGGATGCCGTCGGCCAACGTCGCCGCGCCACCGCCGCCGGCGTTGAGGATGCCGATGCCGGTCGTGCCGCTGGCCGTGCCGCCATCAATGACCAGGCGGTCGCTGCTCGAGCCATCCCCCGCCAGCACTGCGCGCAGGTACAGTCCGCCGCCCTCGCCACGGTAATTGCCGCGGATGCTGAAGACATCGCCTGCGCCAGTGCCGGTGAGATCGATGCGCCCGGCGTTGATCACATCGACCAGTGCGCCCGCAGCGAACGGCCGCAGCGCATGCGCGCCGTTGCCGGCGTAGAGCGTGCTGGTGTCGTCCAGGGTAAGCGTGCCGGTGCCCGTCCCGCTGTCGCCGAGCACGAGGTCACCGTCGAAGGTCAGCTCGGTGCTGCTGCCCAGGCTGATCGCCTCCCAGTTCTGGAAGCGGGCCACGCCGGTGGTCTTGACGTTGTTGAAGTTGAGCCGGTCATTGCCGCTGCCACCGTCAAACAGCGGCACTGCACCCAGGTTGGCCTGGTTGAGGTTGCTGAGGTTGGCCACGTCATTGTCCGGCCCTCCATCAATGGCGCCGTAGACGATGCCACCGCCATTCCAGTTGAAGGTGTCGTTGCCGGTGCTCAGCAGCACCTGCCCGCGCACGGTGCCATCGGTGATGGTCACGCTGTCATTGCCGCCGCTGACGCTGATGTTGCCGCCGATGTAGGCAGTGCCGGAGATGATGATGGTATCGGTGTCGAAGCCGGTGACCACGTTGCCGTCGACCGTGCCGCCGGACTGGTCCCACAGGTTCTTGTCCAGCTTCATGTTGACCCGGCCGATGCGGCCGCCGGTCATCCACGCCTGGTCGCCATCCTCGAAGGCACCGATGATGCGGCCGCCGCTCATGCGGAATGTGTCGATGTTGTCGCCCTGCTGCAGCGCGCCGATGGTGCCGCCGGTCATGACGAAATCATCGGGGCCGCTGCCCTGCGTCACCAGGCCGGTGATGGTGCCGCCGCTGACCGTCATCTGGTCATCGCCGTTGCCCTGGTCGACGCTGTCGAGCGTGCCGCCACTGATCAGCAGCACGTCGTTGCCATCGCCCTGCAGCACGCCGCCGCTGATGCTGCCGTCCAGCATCTCCAGGCGATCATTGCCGGCACCGAACTGCACGCCGGTGCGGCCGCTGATGGTGCCGCGGTTGACCAGCACGCTGTCGCCGGCACCGGCGAACTGCAGTGCGGTGTTGTTGCCGGTGCTGATGCTGCCAAGGTTGTCGACACGGCTGCCGCCACCCAGCTGCACGGCAATGCCATCGACCGAACTGATCGCCCCCTGGTTGCCGAGCTGGTGGCCGCCGGCGCCGACGAGGCTGATGGCGCTGCCGCCACCGCTCTGCTGCAGCTGTGCGCCACTGGCGATGTTGAGGGTGATGCCGACCTCACCGTTGGCGCTGACGGGTACGGTCTGCGGGTTGGGGGCTGCCGCACTGCAGGTGACGGTCTGCCCGGCAAGCGGCGCGACGTTGTCACAGCCCGCCCACGCGATGGGCACGGTGGCAGCCAGTGCGGCGGGAATGGCGAGCGCCTGCAGCAGGCAGCGGGTCAGGCGCTGATGGCGCGGTGCGCGCATGGCGGCAACGGACATATGGCACTCCTGGGTCGGGGGATTCAGGAACTGCGGATATGGACAGTGCTGGCGCCGCGGGGGCGCCGGAGGCTTCAGGCCTGCCGTTATGCCGGATGCATCACGCCTGGGGTGTGAAGTAATGCATGCATCACGTGGCGTGCATGTGCATGAAAGCGTTCAGGCCAACCCCAGGCAGGTGCCAACCTTGGTTGGCACAAAAGGGGCCCCGGCCCGGCTCAGATCTTCAGGTAGATGCGACGCCGGTCCAGCCACCACGCTACGCCCCACCACAGCGCAACAAAGGCGATCGCCTGCAGCATCGAGGCCAGTTCCAGTGCGCCCGGCATCGCCGTGGCCAGCTGCTGCCACACCCAACCCCAGACGCCGGTGGCCAGCAGCACCACCGACATCACCGAGGCGCCGAGGTAGGCGGTGATGGCATTGACGCCGAAGCGGCGGCCCAGCGCGGGCCAGCCCCTGCGGTCGATCAGCAGGTGCCCGAGCCACAGCGCGAGCGCCGCCAGGCCGCCGGTCCACAGCACATAGCTTGGCGTCCACAGCTGCTTGTTGAGCGGCAGCACCGAGGCCAGCAGCAGACCCAGCACGGCGGTCGCCACGCCCAGACCGGCCAGTGCGGACGCGCGCCCGTAGCGCAGCAGGCCACCGGCCAGCAGGCCGAGCACGGTGCTGGCGATCGCGCCGAGGCTGCTCAACAGGCCTTCCGGATCGTGGCCGAGGCCGGTGTCGGCCTGCCACTGGTAGATGAAGGGCGCGAACAGGCGGGTGTCCAAGCGGCTGGCCGGATTGGTCCACGGCGCCAGATCGCCGATGCCCAGCAGCAGCACCGTGTAGCCCACCAGCAGCGCGACCAGCAGCGCCACCTGGGTGCGTGGCCGCACGTACACCGCCACCACGCCGACCACGGCCGCACACAGCGCGATGCGCTGCAGGACACCCCAGATTCGGAAGTGGTGCGTGTGCAGCGCCCACCACACCAGCAGGTGCAGCAGCACGCCGGCGAGGGCGATGCGCAGCGCGCGTTGCAGCACGCCACGGGCCAGTGCCGGGCGCGCGGCGGCGTCGTGCGCGCGCGGCGCTACGCTGAAGGCCATCGACACGCCGACCAGGAACAGGAAGAACGGGAACACCAGGTCGGTGGGCGTGCAGCCATGCCAGTCCGCATGGCGCAGCGGCGCGAACACCGCGCTCCAGTCACCAGGGTTGTTGACCAGCAGCATCGCCGCCACGGTGAGGCCGCGCAGGGCATCGATCGAGCCCAGCCGACGTGGCGGCGCTGCATCCATCAGGCCGCCTCGTACTGTCCGGCAATCCAGGTGCCACGCACCTGCAGGGCATCATCCAGCAGCACCAGGTCGGCCTGGTAGCCCTCGGCGATGTGGCCCAGGCGGTCATCCACATTGAGGAATTCCGCTGGATAGGTGGACGCCATGCGCGCCGCCTCGGCCAGCGGCTGGCCGAGCAGCTGCACGGTGTTGCGCACCGCCGTGGCCATGTCCAGCGCCGAACCGGCCAACGCACCGGCCGCATTGCGCACTACGCCATCGACGGCGGTGATGGTCTCGCCGTACAGCACGTAGCTGGGATCGTCCGCACCGACCGGTGGCATCGCATCGGTCACCAGCAGCAGGCGGCCGCGCGGCTTGGCGGCCAGCGCCACGCGCAGGCTGGCCGGGTGCACGTGCACGCCATCGACGATGATGCCGATCCAGCTGTCGCGGTCTTCCAGCGCTGCACCCACGGCACCAGGCTCACGCCCCTGCAGCGGTGACATCGCGTTGTACAGATGGGTGAAGCCGCGCACGCCGGCATCCAGGCCGTCGCGGATTTCTTCGTAGGTGCCGGCGGTATGCCCGGCCGCCACGATCACGCCGCGCTCTACCAGCGCGCGGATCGTCTCCAGCGGCACGCGCTCCGGCGCCAGGGTCAGCAGGGTCACGCCGTTGTCCAGCGACGCGGCCAGCGCGATTTCCTCGGCATCGGGCACGCGGAACTTGCTGGCATCGTGGGTGCCCTTGCGCGCCGGCGCGATGTACGGGCCTTCCAGGTGGATGCCGATGATGCCTGGCACCTGCTGCGCGATCGCCTCGCGCATCGCACCGATCGCCTCGCGCATCACGTCCACGTCGTCGCTGATCAGGGTCGGCAACATCGCAGTGGTGCCGAAGCGCCGGTGGGCCTGCGCGATGGTGCGCAGCGAGGCGACATCCGGCGTGTTGTTGAACAGCGCACCGCCACCGCCGTTGACCTGCACGTCGATGAAGCCCGGCAGCAGCCAGCCGCCGCCCAGGTCCACCTGTTCGTCGGCCTGGCCCAGCTGCGGCGCGGCGTCGGGCAGCAGCGCGATGATGCGGCCGTCTTCGATCACCACCGCCAGGTCGTCGCGGAAATCATCGCCGGTGAGGATGCGGGCGTTGCGCAGGACCGTGGCCATCAGACCGTCTCCGTGACCTTGTTCAGGTGCGGCGGCAGGTCGGGATTGAAGCCACGGCGGATCGCCAACGCGTTGATCGCGCGGTAGAAGCTCTGCACGGTCAGCAGCGGTGCGCACAGCGGGTGCGGCGCGACCGCCACCGGCAGGTTGCCACCGGCGCCGGCCATCCACACCTGGGCGCCGCGCGCACTGAATTCCTCGACCACCGCACGGGTGCCGGCGCCGGTTTCATCGGGCTGGGCAAAGGCCAGCACCGGGAAGCCGCGGCCGACCAGCGCCATCGGGCCGTGCTTGACCTCGGCCGAGCTGTAGGCTTCGGCATGCAGACTGCAGGTTTCCTTGAACTTCAGCGCGGCCTCCTGCGCGGCGCCAAGACCGAGGCCACGGCCGAGCACGAACAGGTTGCTGGCATCGACCAGGCCGTCGGAGACCGCACTCCAGTCGCACTGCCACGCCGCACGCAGCGCATCGGGCAGCAGGTCCAGCGCATTGCGCAGGCTGCTGTCCTGCTTCCAGTAGGCGGCCAGCTGCAGCAGCGCGGCCAGCGAGGCCAGGTAGCTCTTGGTCGCGGCCACGCTCTTTTCAGCACCGGCATGCAGCGGGATGACCGTGTCGGCCAGCTGCGCCAGCGGCGAATCCTCGACGTTGACCAGGGCGACCACGCGCGCACCGGCGGCCTTGGCGGCCTCGGCATTGCGCAGCAGGTCCGGGCTCTTGCCCGACTGCGAGATGACGATGAACAACGCACCACGCAGCTGCAGCGGCGCGGCGTATACCGAGCCCACCGACGGCGAGGCCGAGGCGACCACCAGGCCCAGCTGGGTTTCCAGCAGGTACTTGCCGTAGGTGGCGGCGTGATCGGAGCTGCCGCGTGCGCAGGTCACCACGAACGGCGGCGGTGCCGCACGCAGGCTGGCGGCCAGCGTTTCCATGGTGGCGTGGTTGCGGGCGAACTGGCGGGCAACCACGTCGGCCGCTTCAGCAGCCTCGGCGAACATCAGGGTGGCGGTGGGGTCGGACGGCGACATGGCGGACTCAGGCGGGTTCGGAAGGAAGGGGGCGCACGCCGGCCGGGCGCATCGGTGCGGTGGAGCCGCGCACCACCAGCTGCGGCACGAAGCCCTGGTTCTGCAGGGCGGCTGGTGCATCGTCATAGGCATCGCTGCGCAGCTGCGCGATCAGCAGGCGCGCGGCGTGGCGGGCGATGTCCTCGGTGGCCTGCTTGGCGGTGGTCAGCGGCGGCCACGACTGGCGCGAGAACGGGCTGTCCTCGAAGCCGGCGATGGAGAGGTCGTAGGGCACGTTCATGCCGGCCGACTTCGCGGCCGCCAGCACGCCGGCGGCGATTTCGTCGTTGGAGCCGAAGATGGCGGTGGGCGGTTCGCGCAGTGCCAGCAGGCGACGCGCGCCGCGGAAGCCATCGTCGAAGGTGTAGTCGCCCTGCACCACCAGATGCTTGTCCACGGTCATGCCGTAGTCCTTCAGCGCGGCCTCGTAACCGGCGTAGCGCTCGCCCGAGGAACGGTGCGAGGAACCACCCCAGAGGAAACCGATGCGCTGGTGGCCGAGCTGGATCAGGTGCTCGGTGACTTCGTAGGCGGCCTCGCGGTCATCGACGAACACGCAGGCACCGTCGGCCGGATCCTCGGTGGCAGCAATGATGCGCACCAGCTTGATGCCGCGCGCGGTCAGCGTCTGGATCAGGTCGCGGCGTTCGGACATCGGCGCGGTCAGCACCAGCCCGGCCAGGCGCGAACGCTGCACCCAGTCGGCCAGTTCATCGGCCAGCATCGGCGAGCTCGAGTCGCAGGGATGGATCTGCAGGCCGAAGCCGGTTTCGCGGCAGGCGGCGAGCACGCCGTTCTGCACGCCGATGATGTGGTACGGGTTGGGGTTGTCGTACACCAGCCCGATCACGAACGTGGTGCCGCTGCGCAGGTTGCGCGCCGACGGATCGGGTTCGTAGTCGAGCTCGGCGATGGCACGCAGCACCCGCGCACGGGTGGCCTGCATCACCGACGGCTCGTTGTTGATGACCCGCGATACCGTCTTCAGCGAGACCTTGGCCTTTTCGGCAACGTCCTTGATGGTCGCTCTGCGCATCGGCTTTTCCTGGGGTTGGCTGCCGTCCATCATCGCCGATCAGGCCTTGTCCTGCGGCAGGCCGGCGCGATGGCCGATCACCGAGTAGAACAGGATGTAGAGGTAGCACGGCACCATCAGCAGGACGAACACCAGCTGGAAGTCGATGTGCTGCTTGAGCACGGCGAACAGCTGCGGAATGATCGCGCCGCCGGCGATGCCCATCACCAGCAGGGCCGAGCCGGTTTCGGTGAACCGACCCAGGCCGCGGATGGCCAGCGGGAAGATGGCCGGCCACATCATCGCGTTGGCGAAGCCCAGCAGCGCCACGAACGCCACCGAGACATAGCCGTGGGTGGCCCACGCGCCCAGGCAGAACAGCACGCCCAGCACCGCCGAGACGGTGAGGTAGCGCGACTGCGAAACCACCTTCGGAATCAACGCCAGGCCGACCACGTAGCCGATGAGCATGGCGAACAGGGTCAGCGAGGTGAACATCTTGGTCTGGTCCAGCGGCAGGTCGAAGCCGTGGCCGTAGGTGCCGATGGCATCACCGGCCATCACTTCCACGCCCACATAGACGAACAGGCACAGCACACCCAGCCACAGGTGCGGGAACTGGAAGATGCTGCGGCGTTCGGCAGCACCCGCTGCCGTCGGCGTGGCGTTGGCTTCGGACGGCTTGATTTCCGGCAGCGGCGAGAACAGCACCGCCACCGCCAGCACCACCAGCACACCGGCCATGGCCAGGTACGGCGCGTGGATCTTGGCGGCGAATTCGTTGAGCAGCTGCGCCTTGGTTGCTTCATCAGCAGCGGCCACGCTGGCCGACAGGTCGCCGATGCCGTGCAGCACCACCGTGCCGATCAGCACCGGTGCCAGCATGCCGGCGATCTTGTTGCAGATGCCCATCAGCGCGATGCGGCGCGCGGCCGTTTCGATCGGGCCGAGGATGGAGATGTAGGGGTTGATCGCGGTCTGCAGCAGGGCCAGGCCGCTGCCGATCACGAACAGGCCGCCGAGCGCGCCCGGATACCAGCGCTGCGTGGCGAACTCGCCGAACAGTGCCGCGCCCCCGGCCATCACCAGCAGGCTCAGGCTGAGGCCCTTCTTCATGCCGGTGCGGCGCAGGATCCACGACGACGGCAGGGCGAGGAAGAAGTAGGACAGGTAGAACACCATCAGCACCAGGAAGGCGCCGACTTCGCTGAGCTCGAATGCCAGCTTGACGAAGGTGATCAACGGCCCGTTGAGCCAGGTGAAGAAGCCGATCAGGAAGAACAGCACGCCGACGATGGCGATGGAGGCGGCAACGTTTGGACGCGCGCTTGCAGCAGTGACGGCGGACATCAGGTGGGCTCCTGCGGCGACGACCGCAGAAGGCGGTGTCGGAGAGTGGCTGGGAACAACGTTGTCACATTCTTTCGGTGGAGCACCGCCGTTTGTCAACTTGATTGCACAGGCCCGATGCGGCCGTGCTGCACTGCGCAACAGCACCACCGCGCTCCGCGCTGAATGCGCTCTGCCCCTAGAGGCTCATGGCGCAAAGGCTTGCGGGTTAATGCCGGGTCAAGACGATGTAAACGTTTACGGTGTCTCTCATTCGTTGCGGCGCAGCAACGAAAGTGTCACGAACTCGTTGACATCGTTGTCAACGCAGTTACAGACTCCGCCCCATCGACGGGCCTTTCGTGGGTCCGCTTCCCACCTGCAGCAGGAGCCCGCGTGACCGCCAGCCATCCCGCCCCGGCCCATGTCCTGTCCCGCGTCGCGCCCTCGTTCCTGGCCGCCGACGTCGGCGGTACCCATGTGCGCGTGGCAAGGGCACAGGCCAGCGGCGACGAGGCCCATCCGGTGCAGCTGCTGGAATATCGCAAGTACCGCAATGCGGACTATGCCGGCCTGAGTGCGATCCTCACCGACTTCCTCGGTGACAGCGCGCGGCCCAGCCAGTGCGTGGTCGCCACCGCCGGCTTCGCCCGCGAGGACGGCACGGTGATCACCGCCAACCTGCCGTGGCCGCTGTCGGCCCGCCAGGTGGAAGCCGAGGTCGGCCTGCAGCACGTGCACATCGTCAACGACTTCGAAGCGGTGGCCTATGCCGCGGCGCAGGTTGACGCAAGCGGCGTGCTGCACCTGTGCGGCCCCGAGACCGCGCCGCGCGGCCCGACCCTGGTGGTCGGCCCCGGTACCGGCCTGGGCGCCGCGCTGTGGATCCCCACTCCGCACGGCCCGGTGGTCCTGCCCACCGAAGCCGGCCAGCCGACGCTGGCCGCAAGCACCGAACTGGAAATGGCCATCGTCCGCCACATGCAGCGCGACCGCGCGCACGTGTCGATCGAACATGCGCTGTCCGGTCCCGGCCTGATGAACCTGTACCACGCCATCTGCGCCCTGCAGGGGCAGACCCCGGTGCTGGCCAGCCCGGATGCGGTGACCGCCGCAGCCATGGCCGGTACCGATGCCCTCGCCCGCCAGGCGCTGGATGTGTTCTGCGGCCTGCTCGGCAGCACCATCGGCGACATGGCGCTGTTCTACGGCGCGCAGGGTGGTGTCTACCTGGCCGGCGGCATCCTGCCGCAGATCCGCGAATACCTGCATGCCAGCACCTTCGTCGAACGCTACCTGCAGAAGGGGCCGATGGGCGAAGCGCTGGCACGCATCCCGGTGAAGGTGGTCGAGCACGGGCAGCTGGGCGTCATCGGCGCCGCCAGCTGGTTCCTGCTCCACGCCAACGCCTGAACCGCAGTACGCAGCAAGCAGTACGCAGCACCGCAGTACGCACGACGCACTGGAATCGCACCATCGCGCCCGGCAGCCCCTGCTGGCGCCAGGCATGACCTGCCATTCGTTCGCCGCCGACAACGCACATCAGTGATGAGGAGAGACATCATGAACACCCGCAAGACTCTGCTTTCGGCAGCCATCGTCGGCTGCCTCGCCTTCTCGGCGCACGCCCAGCAGGCCACTCCGCAGGACCTGGACACCGTGCAGGTGGTGGGCATCCGCGCCAGCCTGGAAAAATCGCTCGACACCAAGCGCAACAACGTCGGTGTGTCCGAAGCGATCACCGCCGAGGACATCGGCAAGTTCCCCAGCACCAACGTTGCTGAAGCGCTGTCGCAGATCCCGGGCGTGACCCTGGACCGCCGCTTCGGCCAGGGCGAGCGCGTCAGCATCGACGGCACCGACCCCAGCCTCAACCTGTCCTTCCTGGACAACCACCCGGTGGCGCAGGCCATCTGGCTGTACGGCGAACAGCCCAACCGCGGCTTCGACTACACGCTGCTGGCCCCGCAGATCCTGGGCCGCGCGGAGATCATCAAGTCGTCCGAAGCGCGACTGACCGAAGGCAGCCTCGGCGGCACCGTGCTGATGCACACCCGCCAGCCGCTGGACCTGAAGCAGAACGAAGTGGCCGCCTCGGTGGGCTACAGCTACAGCCAGCAGGCCAGCGAAGGCAAGCCGAACGCGGCCGTGCTGTACAGCTGGAAGAACAACGACGAGACCTTCGGCGTGGCCGTCTCGGCCCAGCACTACGAAGAAGCCGTCGACCGCCAGGGCAAGGAAGTGTTCGGCTACACCAAGGCCAGCACCTTCCCCAATGCCACCGGCGTGGCTGCCGACGTGGACGTGCCGAACTCGTTCAACGCGGCCTGGTTCCAGCAGGAACGCAAGCGCGACAGCGCCGTGGTCAACCTGCAGTTCAAGCCGACCGATGAGCTCGAGTTCAACCTGAGCGGCATGTACATCAAGGAAAAGTTCGACAACTACAACCAGTCGCTCTATTCCTTCCTGACCTGGAACCCGGGCACCGTCAACGCCGTCAACCAGCTCGGCGACGTGCGCAACGGCGTGGCCACCAGCGGCCACTCCAATGCCAGCGCCATCGCCAACAGCGGCACGCTGATCTATGACAACAACGTGCGCCTGTCCGAAGTGGTCACCAAGGGCGTGGACCTGCGCGGCGCCTGGAAGGGCGAAAGCTGGGGCGTGACCGGCCAGGCCGGCCAGAGCAAGTCCGACAACAAGAACCTGGCCCAGTACTTCATCGAGCCGTTCTACAACGGCGGCTACAGCTGGAACATGGACAAGGGCATCACCTTCGATGACCCGGCAGGCGCCCGCGACCCGGCCAACTGGGGTTCGGCCGGCGGCTGGTTCGGCAACAACGGCGTGTTCTCCACCGAGAGCAAGGACACCTACGCCCAGCTCGACTTCAACGTCCAGTTCGACAGCATCTTCAACCAGCTGCAGTTCGGCGTGCGCCACGGCAAGCACGATGAAGCCTTCACCCTCAACGTGTACGGCGGCGTCACCCCGGGCACCCTGGCCGACGTCGGCACCATCGGCCTGACCGACATCCAGGGCTTCACCAACGACCAGGGCCGCCACGTGCAGGCCGGCCGCAACAACGTGCTGAACTGGGTGCGCAACAGCCCGATCGACTACAGCAACCCCGATCCGGCCAGCTACCTCAACAACAGCTGGGCGCTGACCCAGACCAACAACGCGGCCTACGCGCAGTTGAACTTCTCCAACGGCCCGCTGCGCGGCAACCTGGGTGTGCGCTACGTCGATTCCAAGACCGAAGGCAGCGGCTTCGTCTACGGCGGCACGCCGACCCTGACCGACCTGGACAGCAAGTGGCAGACCCGCACCAAGAAGGAAGACTTCGTGCTGCCGTCGTTGAACGTCGCATGGGACACCGACAACGACTGGGTGTTCCGCTTTGCTGCGGCCAAGGTGATCGCCTGGGCGCCGTACAACCAGATGGTCAACAACACCTTCCTCAACGACACCACCCTGACCGGTTCGGGCGGCAACGCCGATCTGTCGCCGTATGAGTCGTGGAACTTCAACGCCTCGGCCGAGTACTACTACGCGCCGCAGGCCGTGGTGGCCTGGTCGGTGTTCTACAAGAAGATCGACAACTACATCGATACCTCGGCCACCATCGAGCGCCAGTACAACTCGATCCGCGATACCTCGCCGGCCACCTGGGCGAACCTCGTCGGTACCAACGGCTGCACCGCCGACGGCTACTGCGATTACAGCATCCAGCGCCCGCGCAACGCCGGCAGCGGCCACGTCAAGGGCTTCAACATCAGCTTCCAGCAGCCCTTCGGCGAAAGCGGCTTCGGCCTGACCGCCAACTACACCTACGCCAACGGTGAGAACAACACCGGCGATCCGCTGCCGTACCAGTCGCGCAATGCCATCGCCTTCAGCCCGTACTACGAGAAGGGCCCGATCAATGCGCGCCTGACCTACAACTGGCGTGACAGCTACCTGGCCGGCGGCTACGTGGCCGGTGCCGCCCCGTCCAGCGTGGACGACTACGCGGAACTGGGTGCCAGCTTCGGCTACACCTTCAACGACAACTGGTCGTTGACGGTGGACGCGCAGAACCTGCTGGACGAGACCTACTTCCAGTACCTGGGCGACAAGGAACACCTGGCTGGCAAGTACAAGAGCGGCCGCCGCTACATGGCCACCCTGCACTTCAAGTTCTAAGACTGCACCCAGCTGCACATCGCGACGGGCCCGGATTTCCGGGCCCGTCGTACGATGGGAGACCGGAATCGCCGCCTGCGCGGCGGCCACGCGCGGCACAGCGAGCCGCCCACCACAGGAGTGAGACGATGCGACCCTTCCCCCTTGCCAGCATGCTGCTGGGCCTGGCGATGCTTCCCGCCGCCGCCCGCGCCGCCGATGCCCCGGCACTGGATACCGGCCCCGGCCCGCAGCTGCGCGCCGGCAGCCTGATGCTGATCCCCGCACCGGCCAAGGTGCAGCGCGGCACTGGCGCCGGCATCACCGTGGCCGCAGGCACGACGCTGCGCGCCGACAGCGAAGCCGAGCAGCGCGTGGCCGGCCAGTTCGCCGATCTGCTCGCCCGCAGTGGCGGCCCGCGCCTGGCGCTGGCCACCGGCAAGGCCGCGGCCAAGGCCGGCGGCATCCGCTTCCAGATCATCCCCACCTTCCGCGATACCGGCGAGGGCTACACGCTGGAGAGCACCGCGCAGGGCGTGCTGGTGCAGGCCGGCAACGAGACGGGCCTGTTCTACGGCGCCACCACGCTGGTCCAGCTGGCCACCGGCGGCAGCCAGGGCGCGCTGCCGGCCGTGCAGATCCAGGACGCACCGCGTTTCAGCTGGCGCGGCTTCATGCTCGACTCGGCGCGCCACTTCCAGAGCCTGGACGAGATCAAGCGCGTGCTCGATGCGATGTCCGCGCACAAGCTCAACACCTTCCATTGGCACCTGACCGATGACCAGGGCTGGCGCATGGAGATCAAGCGCTACCCGAAGCTGACCGAGGTCGGCAGCTGCCGCCTGCCGGCCGGCGATGGCGGCATCGATCCGGTGACGAAGCAGGAATACCCGTACTGCGGTTTCTACACGCAGGACCAGATCCGCGAAGTGATCGCCTATGCAGCCAAGCTGCACATCCAGGTGATCCCGGAAATCGACGTGCCCGGCCACGCCACGGCCGCGATCGCCGCCTACCCGGAACTGGGCTCGATCAGCACGCCGCTGAAGCCGATCAGCGAATGGGGCGTGTTCCCCAACCTGTTCAACGTCGAGGACGGCACGGTCACCTTCCTGGAGAACGTGCTGGAGGAAGTGATCCAGCTGTTCCCGGCGAAGTACGTGCACGTGGGGGGCGACGAAGCGGTCAAGGACCAGTGGATCGCCTCGAAGCAGGTGCAGAAGCGCATGCGCGAGCTGGGCATCAAGGATGAGATGGCCATGCAGAGCCACATCATCAAGCGCCTGGAAACCTTCCTGGAAGAGCACGACCGCCGCCTGATCGGCTGGGACGAGATCCTCGAAGGCGGCCTGCCGCCGCAGGCCACGGTGATGTCGTGGCGCGGCACCGAAGGCGGCCTGGCCGCGGCCAGCAGTGGCCATGACGTGGTGATGTCGCCGGTCAGCCACCTGTACCTGGACTACCTGCAGACCGGCTCGCCGAACGAGCCGCCGGGCCGCCCGGCCCAGGTCAACCTGGCCAAGCTGTACAACTTCGAGCCGGTGCCGGCCGAGCTGGCCGCCGACAAGCGCGGGCACATCCTCGGCCTGCAGGCGAACATGTTCACCGAGCACACCCGCACCTACGCACGCCTGCAGCACAACCTGTTCCCGCGCCTGGCGGCGGTGGCCGAGACTGGCTGGAGCGCGCCGGAACATCGCGACTTCCGCGATTTCCTCGCCCGCCTGCCGGCCCAGCTGCAGCGCTACCGCGCCTGGGGCCTTGCCTATGCGCAGACCCCGTTCGAAGTGGGCGTGGGCCATACCGACGACCGCGCCGCCAACACGGTGACGGTGTCGCTGGCCAATCCGCTGGGCTATGAAGTGCGCTACAGCACCGATGGCACGCCGGTGACCACCAGCTCGCCGCTGTACCAGCAGCCGCTGACCCAGCCGCTGCCGGCCACCGTGCAGGCCGCTGCGTTCTTCCAGGGCCAGCCGCTGGCGGCCGCACCGACCGTGGCGTCCTACACCGCACAGTCGCTGCTCAGCCGCCACAGCGAGGAACTGCGCAGCTGCGTGGGCGAGAAGGGCCTGGTGCTGCGCCTGGAAGATGACGGCCCGCGCGAAGGTGCGCGCACGGTGTTCACCGTGGACATCTTCCAGCCGTGCTGGCGCTGGCCGGCCGCGCAGCTCGATGGCATCGGCAGCGTGCAGGTTCGTGCCGGGCGCATTCCGTACTACTTCCAGCTGGCCCACGACGAGCCGGCGCGCAAGTTCGAGAAGGCCAAGGGCCGCAACGGCGAAATGCTGATCCGTCGTGGCGACTGCACCGGCAAGGTCGTGGCCCAGGTGCCGCTGCCGGCCAGCACCGATGCCGATGGCTTCGTCACCCTGCGCGCGGCGCTGCCGAAGGGCGTGTCGGGCACGGACGATCTGTGCATCAACTTCACCGGCGATACGCGCCCGGCGATGTGGGTGCTGGATGAGGTGACGCTGCAGAAGTGATGCGGGGCATGGCCCGGGGTCGGATCCCTTTCCGCAGGAAAGGGCTCTGACCCCGAGCGCGGTTAACTCAACCGCGCCAGCGCAGCAGGATGTCGCGCAGCGGGGTCAAGGCGGTCGCCAGGCCCGACAGCACGCCGACCGTATTGGCCAGCGCATCCATCGGATCGGCACTGCGGTTGCTGGTCAGCGCGCCCTGCGCGAACTCGATGCCCACGCCCATCAGCACCAGGCCCACGCCCGCCCACAGGAGCGGGCTGCCGCGGCGGAACAGCTGCACCGCGCTGCCGGACAGGATGAAATAGGCCAGGAAGTGCTCGACCTTGTCGCCGTTCTCCGGCAGGTCGATCGGCGGCGGCGGAATCAGGCAGACCACGATCACCACCAGTACCGCCAGCAGCCACAGCGCAGTCCACAGCCGCGGCCGACGCAGCGGCTTGATCACCGGCAACGCAGCACTCACAGGCGCCAGCTCAGGTCACCCAGCTCGAAGGCCGGTTCGAAATCCACCTCGCGCTGCAGGCCGATCACCTGGAAGCGTTCACCCATCTCGGTCGGCAGGGTCAGCTTCTTCACCTGGTCGCGCAGCTGGATGCGGCCCACTTCATCGGTACGCTCTTCGGCCAGCACCAGCACCTGGTCCAGGCCGTTGCCGAGCAGGAAGCTGGACTGGCTGCAGTAACCCGCCAGCTCGAAGCCACCGTGCAGGCCGGCCTCGGCCATGGCGGTGAAATCCACCGACGCGGTGATGTCCTGCAGGCCCGGCCAGCGGTACACCTCGTTGTGCACGTGGTGGCGGTAGAACGCGCGCACGGTGCCGTCGTCGCGGTCGTGCTGGTAGAACTCGCCACGGTTGTAGCCGTAATCGACGAACAGCATCGCGCCACGCTGCAGGCCACCGGCCACCGCCTGCAGCCAGTACGGCAGCTGCGGCAGCACTTCAGAGCGGTAGCCATCGGCGAAGGGTTTTTTCAGGTAGCGCTCGAGGTGGCGCACCGCGCCGTTGAGCAGCACGTCGGCCGGCTGCGCGCCGCGCATGAAGTTGCCCTCGCCATCCAGCTCGACCGTTTCCTCGTAGACCTCGCCGTCCTTGATCAGGAAGCGCGGGGTCGGCAGCGCGTCAATCACCTCGTTGGCGAATACCACGCCGTCCCAGTCGTCATCGAACGGGCGGTCGACCCATTCCACGCGGCTGGCCAGCTCGGCCGGCAGGTTCTGCTGCAGGCGCTGCTGCTGGCGCTGGCGCAGGTCCGCGCTGGGCTCGAGGATGGCGTAGCGCGCCGGCAGCGCCTCCAGTTCGGCCAGACGCAGCAGCACGGCCTCGGCAAAGGCGCCGGTGCCGCCGCCCAGCTCCAGCATGCGTGCGTGCGCGTCCAGCTGGGCGAACACCGGGGCCAGCGCGTTGGCCACGCTGCCGGCGAACAGGCTGCCGAGCTCGGGCGCGGTGGTGAAATCGCCGCTGCCGCCGAACTTGCTGGCGCCGGCGCTGTAATAGCCCCAGCCGGGAGCGTACAGGCACAGCTCCATGAAGCGCGAGAACGGGATCGCCCCGCCCTGCGCAAGGATTTCGGCACGCAGGGCGGCCGCCAGCTGGTCGCTGTGGGCCAGGGCGTCGGCTTCAGGCAGGGGGAAGGTGGGCTGCATGGTGTCTTCGAATGCGGTGACAATGGTGCACAGGATAGCCGAGCCTTGGAGGACCCTCATGAGCGACACCGCCCCCGTGGCCCTGATCACCGGCAGCGCGCGCCGGATCGGTGCGGCCATCGCCCGCCAGTTCCACGCCTGTGGCTGGTCGGTGGTGCTGCACGCCCATACATCCAGCGCCGAGCTGCAGCAGGCCGCGTTCGACCTGGAGAACGTCCGCCCGGGCAGCGTGCTGGCCCTGCAGGCCGACCTGCGCGACGCCGATGCTCTGCCCGACCTGGTCGAACAGGCCGTGGCCCACTTCGGCCGCCTGGACGCGCTGGTCAACAACGCCTCCAACTTCTTCCCCACCCCGTTCGGCCAGGTCACCGCCGCGGCCATGGACGAGCTGTATGCGGTCAACGCCCGCGCGCCGCTGCTGCTGTCACAGGCGGCCGCACCCTACCTGCGCCGCCAGCAGGGCTGCATCGTCAACCTGACCGACCTGCACGGCACCGACCCGATGCGCGACCACGTCGCCTACACCATGGCCAAGGCCGCGCTGGAAATGGCCACCCGTTCGCTGGCACTGGAACTGGCGCCGAAGGTGCGGGTGAATGCCGTGGCGCCGGGCGCGATCCTGTGGCCGGAACAGGGCAAGGATGATTTCGCCCGCGACGCGCTGCTGGCGCGCACGCCGCTGGCCCGCATCGGCACCGTCGAGGAGATCGCCGAAGCGGTGTACTGGCTGGTGGCCGAGGCCAGCTTCGTCACCGGCCACACCCTGCGCGTGGATGGTGGGCGTACGGTCAGTTGACGCCGGGCGCGACGTACGACGGGGTCAGATCCCTTTTCCCTGCGGGAAAAGGGATCTGACCCCAACGCACCCCCGATCATTCCAGGTCCACGACCTCGAACGCTTCGCCATGCTGCTTGTGCGCACGCCACAGCGTGGCCAGATCCTGGCCACTTACCGGATCGATGAAGTCCGGGGCGATGTCCGCCAGCGGCTTCAGCACGAAGGCATGCTTCAGCTCCGGGCGTGGGATGCGCAGGTGGCCGGGCCCTTCCACCACCAGGTCGCCGTAGAACACCACGTCGATGTCCAGCGTACGGTCGGAAAAGCGCGGCCCGCTGCGGTCGCGGCCATGCGCGTCTTCCAGCGCATGCAGCCAGTCGTCCAGTTCCTGCAGCGGCAGATCGGTCTCGATCGCCACACCGTTGTTGAGGAAGGCCGGGCCATCGAAGCCGACCGCGGCCGTGCGGTAGGCCGGTGATACCCGCAGCGCGCCGAAACGCTCGCGCAGGGCCGTCACCGCGGCGTGGAGGTAGCGGCGCGGCTGGACGTTGCTGCCCAGGCTCAGGAGCACGGTGGTCATGCGGTTCCGGTGACGGCGTTCAGGGGGTGGGGTGGGCATGCCATCGTCACGGCGGCCTGCCTACAATCCGGGACGCACATGATAGGACACCCACATGACCTATTGCGTTGGAATCGAGGTGGACGAAGGCCTGGTCTTCGCCGCCGACACCCGGACCAATGCCGCGCTGGACGATGTCCGCGTGCACCGCAAGCTGCACGTGTTCGAGTATCCCGGGGAGGCGACCTTCGTCCTGATGGCCGCCGGCAACCTGGCCACCACCCAGCTGCTGGTCTCGCGCCTGCAGCGTGATGCCGCCGAAGCGCGCACGCCCAACCTGCGGCAGATGACCCACCTGTTCGAGGCCGCCGCCTACGTGGGCGCGCTGCTGGTGGACAGCCAGGTGAAGTGCCAGCACACCGAACACGGCCACGACGGCGTCAACACGCAGGCCACGCTGATCTTCGGCGGGCAGATCGCCGGCGAGCAGCCGGGCCTGTACATGGTCTACCCGCTGGGGAATGCCATTGCCGCCTCACCGGAGACGCCGTACCTGCAGATCGGTGAATCGAAGTACGGCAAGCCGATCCTCGACCGCATCCTCGGCCCGGCCACGCGGCTGGAAGACGCCGCGCGCACGGCGCTGCTGTCGCTGGACTCGACCATCCGTTCCAACCTGTCGGTGGGCCTGCCGATCGACATGGTGATGCTGCGCAAGGGCGAACTGCAGGTGGGCCAGCAGCTGCGCTTCACCGCCGATTCGCCGCTGTATGCCGACATCCACAACAACTGGTCACGGCGGCTGGAGCAGGCAGTGGCAAGCCTGCCGCGGTTCCCGTGGGAAGCGCCCGGCGTCGACCAATAACCCACGCCGGGCATGGCCCGGCGCTACCGGATTACGGTGACGGTAGCGCCGGGCCATGCCCGGCGACGCGGTGTCAACTCAGTGCTTCGGCCACCGCGCGGAACACCTGCTGCATCTGCAGCGGCTTGCGCAGCACATGCACGTCGATGCCCGCCGGGAAGGCGCTGGTGTCCAGCTCCACCGCGGCCTCTTCCAGTACCAGCGCCGGGCCGGCGTAGCCCAGCGTGGCCATCTCGCCCAGCAGCTGGCTGGCCGGCAGCAGCCGCGAGCCGGCATCGGCAATGACCAGCGCCGGCATGGCTTCCTGCTGCATCCAGCGGAGCGCGGCCGGGCCGTCGGAAGCCAGCTGCAGCTGGTAGCCCTGGCTCGACAGCGCATTGCCCAGCAGCGACAGGCGCGTGGCTTCGCCATCGACCACCAGGATCGACTGGCCACTGCCCAGCGCCACCAGCTGTTCGACCGGCTCACCGCCCTCGGCCAGCTCATGCATCGGCAGCCGCAGTTCGAACCGCGTGCCCTGCCCCAGCTGGCTGCTGACATGGATGCTGCCACCGGCACCTTCGACGATGCGCTTGCAGGAAATCAGGCCCAGCCCGGTGCCGTCGGCCTTGGTGGTGAAGAACGGATTGAACAGGTGCGACAGCGTGTCGGCATCCATGCCGATGCCTTCGTCGTCGACCACGATGCGCAGCCAGTCCACGCCCTCGCGTTCGCCGGCATGTTCGGCGGTCAGGCTCAGGCGCCCGCCCTGCGGCATCGCCTGGATCGCGTTGAGCGCCAGGTTCAGCAGCACCTGCTGCAGTTCGGTGTAGTTGGCGTCGACCACCAGCCCTTCGTCCTGCACCTCCAGTTCGAGGTTCACCGCCTCGGGCACGTTGCTGCGCAACAGCAGCGCCACGGCCTGGAACAGATCATCGATGAAGATGCGCTCGCTGGGATTGCGCGAGCCACGCACGAAGGACAGCATCGATTCGGCCATCTCGTGGCCCCGGCGGCCGCACTCGGCGATGACATCGGCCAGGTGATGCAGCTGCGGGTCTTCGGTACGCGCCTTCAGCAGGTCCGGCATGATCAGCAGCGGCTGCAGGATGTTGCGCAGGTCGTGGCTGAGGCCGGCGGCAAGCAGCGAGAGGCTCTCCAGCCGCTGCGCGCGCATCAGCTCGGTTTCCACGCGCAGGCGCTCCACCGCGCTGCGCGCATCACGCACCGCGCGCGCCACCGCCGACGGCAGGCGCGCCGGGTGGTGCTTGATGATGTAGTCGTTGGCGCCCTTCTGCAGGGCCTCCACCGCGTTCTCCTCGCCCATCGTGCCGGAGACGAAGATGAAGGGCACATCCGGTGCGGCCTCGCGCACGATGCGCAGCGCTTCGTCACCGGAGAAACCCGGCATGCTCAGGTCCGAGAGCACGATGTCCGGCGCGAAGCTGGCCAGCGCCTGGCGCAGCTCGGGACCGCTCTCCACGCGCTCGAAACGGGCGTCCAGGCCCGCGTCGAGCATCTGTTCGGACATCAGCTCGGCATCTTCCGGTGAATCTTCCACCAGCAGGATGCGCAGCGCCCCGAGGGCCGGACCGGTCAAAGGCATGGCCTTACTCGACGTCCGGTGCCTGGTTGATCAGCGCCCAGAACTTGCCCAGGGTCTGCACCGCGCCGAAGAACTGATCCACGTCCACCGGCTTCACCACGTAGGCGTTCACGCCCATGTCCCAGCTGCGCGCCAGGTCGCTTTCCTCGCGCGAGGACGACAGGATGACCACCGGCAGCCGCTTCAGTTCCTCGTGCTCGCGGATCTGCCGCAGCACTTCCAGGCCATCCATGCGCGGCATCTTGATGTCCAGCAGCAGCACCGCCGGCAGGCCCTCTTCGCGGCCAGCCCAGGCACCACGGCGCAGCAGGTAGTCCATCACTTCCACGCCGTCCTCGACGTGCACGATGGGGTTGGCCAGGCGGGCTTCCTGCAGCGCATCGATGGCCATTTCAGCGTCGGCCGGGCTGTCTTCGGCCAGGAGGATGGTGCGCAGCGTCGTCATGCGGAAGACCCTTGGTTGACTGCATCCAGTGCCGGAGGCAGATAAAAATGGAAGGTGGCGCCGGCGTCGGGCGCGGCTTCGGCCCAGATGCGGCCGCCATGGCGGGTCAGCACGCGGCGGACGCTGGCCAGACCGATGCCGGTGCCGGGGTAGTCACTGGCCTTGTGCAGGCGCTGGAACACGCCGAACAGCTTGCCGGCGTAGGCCATGTCAAAGCCTGCACCGTTGTCGCTGACCGTGAACTGATGGCCGCCATCGGCCTGCTGCTGGTAGTCCACGCGGATCTGCGCCGGTTCACGGTTGCCCGAGTACTTCACCGCGTTGCCAAGCAGGTTCAGCCACACCTGGCGCATCATGTTCTCGTCGGCCACCACGATCGGCAGCGGCGCGATGTTCCACTCCACGTGGTGGGCCACACCGCTGCTTTCGGCATCGGTCTTCAGGTTGGCATCGAGCATCGCCCGCGTGTCGGCCACCAGCGTCTGCATGTCCACCGCCTGCTGGCGCATCGCCGCGCGGCCCAGCCGCGAATAGACCAGCAGGTCGTCGATCAGCGCCGCCATGCGCCGCGCCGAACCGGAGATCACATCCAGGTAGTGATGGCTCTTCTCGTCGGCGCCCTCGCCCAGGTGCCGCGACAGCTTGTCGGAGAAACCGGCGACGTGGCGCAGCGGCGCGCGCAGGTCGTGCGATACCGAATAGCTGAAGGCCTCCAGCTCGCGGTTGACCTCCGAGACCTGGGCCACCTTGCCTTCCAGCTGGCGGTTCAGTTCTTCCACGCGCCACTGCACGGCGCGCTGCACGGTCACGTCGCTCACCGTCATCAACACCACCTCATCATCGGTGTCGGGCAGCGGCATGCGCCGCGCGTTGATGAGCATGTAGCGCACCGTGCCGTCGGTGCGCTGTTCGTGTTCGAAGTCCCACAGTTCGCGCCCACGCAGCAGCACGTCGGACAGGCGCTGGCGCACCACCGGATCCTGCCACGCGCCTTCGCCGACATCGGCCAGCAGCGTGCCGTCGGCACGTTCGTCCTGCAGCCCGTACAGTTCGGCGAACGCCGGGTTGTGCAGCTGCACGCGCAGGTCGCGGTCGAGCAGCACGATGGGCTCGCGCACGGTCTGCAGCACCGAGGCGGCACGCGCGGCCGCGCGCAGCGACTGCCGCTCGGCCTGCAGGCGGCGGCCGATCTGCCGCTGCAGCAGCCACAGCACCAGGCCCAGCAGGCACAGCTGCACCACCAGCGAGCTCCACGACACCAGCTCGGTCTGCCTGCGCTGGCGCGCCGCCTGTTCGGCACGCGCCGCCAGCAGCTTCTGTTCGCTGGCCTGCAGTTCTTCCACCAGGCCACGGATCGGGTAGCGCGTGCTCAGGTCCTGCACCAGCTCGCGCTGGTCGGTGTTGGGTTCCGAGCGCGCCAGCTGGCGGGCCAGCGCCATGCGCCCTTCCAGCATCGACTCGATGCGGCCGATGCGGATCAGCTGGTCGGGGTTGTCGCGGGTCATCCGGGCCAGCTCGGTCAGCCGCCCGGGGATGTCATTGGCCTTGGCCATGCGCTCGCGCAGGCCGGGGGCATCCACGCCCTTGGACAGGGTCAGCGCCGCCGACTCGACGTCGCGCACGTCGGCCTGCAGCTGCTGCAGCGCCACGCCGACCGCCTGCGTGTGGCTGACCCAGGCCATCGCCTGTTCGTTGTCCTGCTGCAGCTGACGCAGGGTCAGCCAGGGGACGATGATGATCGCAGCAGCAGCGAGTGCCAGGGCAGGCAGCCGCCAACGGTCCCAGATGTCATCACTGAACACCAGCGCCATGATCCATCGTCAACGAAGCGATGCCGCCAATATAGCGCAGCCGTTCACTCCGGGAGAATCGGGCAGAGGCAGCACGACAAGGGCGCCCCTCGCGGGACGCCCCTGTCCACTTCAAGCGAGCGCCGGGATCAGCGCTTGGCGGCGGCGTTGACCTTCAGCGCGGCCGAATCGACGCGGGTCACGCCCTTGATGCCCTTGGCGGTGGCGACGGCCTTGTCCTTCTCGGCCTGGGTGGCAACGGTGCCGCTGAGGCTGACCACACCGTTGACCGTTTCCACCTTCACTTCGGTGCCCGGGACATTGCTGCTGGCCAGCAGGTCGGCCTTCACCTTGGTGGTGATCCAGCTGTCGGTCACCGGCTCGTTGGAGTCGTGGCGATCGGCGTGGGTCATCGCAGCATGGTCGGTCTTCGGCGGGTCCTTGGCCATGACGGCCGAAGAAGACAGGGCCAGGCCCAGGGTGAGGGACGAAGCAATCAGGGTACGGGTCAGGTTGCTCATCGTGCGGTGCTCCTTCTGGATGTGCTGCCAGTCTGGACAGGTGCCTGTGTTGCACGCGTCGGGCCGGGGTCACGCTGCCGTGAATCCGCGAAAGGCAACGGTAACCGTTCAGTTTTGCCTCGCCCGTAACCACGTTCTACGCTTTGTCTCCCCCACCCTGCGGAGCCGTCCATGCGCCCCGACCTGCAACTGGCCCTGATCGGCTACGGCCTGGCCGGCCGTGTCTTCCACGCCCCGCTCATCCAGCACACGCCCGGGCTGGCCCTGCACAGCATCGTCAGTTCGCAGCGCGACACGCTGCTGCGCAGCTTCAGCGATGTGCACGTGCGCGCCACCGCGCAGGAGGTGTTTGATGACCCCGCCGTGGACGCGGTGGTGATCGCCACGCCGAACGAGCAGCACGCGCCGCTGGCAATTGCCGCATTGGCCGCCGGCAAGCACGTGCTGGTCGACAAGCCGTTCGCGCTGGACGTGGCCGAAGCGGAAACGGTGCTGGCCGCCGCGCGCGATGCCGGGCGCATCGCCACGGTGTTCCAGAACCGGCGCTTCGATGCAGATTTCCTCACCCTGCAGGCGCTGCTGGCCGAGGGCACGCTGGGCGAGGTGGCCGAATGCCATGCGCATTTCGACCGCTACCGGCCGCAGGTGCGCGATCGCTGGCGCGAACAGGAAGGACCTGGCAGCGGACTGTGGTACGACCTTGGCCCGCACCTGCTGGACCAGATGCTGATGCTGTTCGGATGGCCGCAGGCGATCGACGCCGATCTGGCGGTGCAGCGCGAAGGCGGCAGCGGCGTCGACTATTTCCATGCGGTGCTGCATTACCCACGGCATCGCGCGATCGTGCATGCCGGTTCGCTGGTGGCGGCGCCGACGCCGCATTTCGCGGTGCATGGCCGCGACGGCAGCTGGGTCAAGCACGGCCTGGACGTGCAGGAAGCGCAGCTGCGCCGTGGCGTGGCACCGGGCGCGCCCGGCTGGGGCATCGACCCGCGGCATGGCGAGCTGCTGCGCTGTGATGCGGAGGACAACGTGCAGCGCACGACGGTGGACAACCAGCCGGGCGACTACCGTCGGCTGTATGCGCAGTTCGCGGCGGCGATGCGTGGCGAGGGCGAGCCGACGGTGAGTGCGGAGCAGGCGCTGCAGCTGATGCGGTTGCTGGAGGCGGGGAGGGTGAGTGCGCGCGAGGGACGGCGGGTGGTGTTGGGGTGATTGGCAGGGCTGCGCCCTGCACCTGCCGAAGCAACGTCAACGTCAACGTCAACGTCAAAAGCTGGCTTTCCGTGGGATGGCGGGGTGGGTCCGGTTGAGGGGGACGCCGTGAACCCGTCCATGGGGGCTTGGTCGCGGCATCCATGCCGCTCACACCCCCTCAACCGGACCCACCCCGCCTTCGACAGTTTCCTGCGGCTGTTGGAACCTGCTGCTGTTGGTGGATGCTGATGTTGGGTGCTGTTGGTAGGTGCTGTTGGTGGGTGCTGTTGGTGGGTGCCGACCGTTGGTCGGCACGGGGTCGGATCCCTTCGGCAACGCCGAAGGGCTCTGACCCGGTCGTGCACCGGCTGGATCCACGCCATGCGTGGATGACGTGGAAACGATCGGATCAGGCTTCTGCGGCTTCTGGGGTCAGAGCCCTTTCCTGCGGAAAGGGATCCGACCCCGTTTTGAGGCTTACGACTTCTTGATGGCGTGGCCGCCGAATTCGTTGCGCATCGCCGAGAGCAGGCGGTCGGTGAACGAATTGGATTCGCGCGAGCGTAGGCGTTCCAGCAGCGACAGGGTGATCACCGGTGCGGGCACGTCCAGGGCAATCGCTTCGGCAACAGTCCAGCGGCCTTCGCCGGAATCCTCGACGTACGGGGCGATGCCATCCAGCGACGGATTGCGCTTGAGTGCTTCGGTGCTCAGGTCCAGCAGCCACGAACGCACCACGCTGCCGTGGCGCCAGACTTCGGCCACCTGGGCCAGGTCCAGTTCCATTTCCTGCTTGCGCTCCATCAGCGCGAAGCCTTCGGCATAGGCCTGCATCATTCCGTACTCGATGCCGTTGTGGACCATCTTCGTGAAGTGGCCGGCGCCGGACGGCCCGACACGGCCCCAGCCGCGGTCTTCGGCCGGGGCCAGGGTGCGCAGCAGCGGCGCGACCTGGTCAACCACCGCGGCGTCGCCACCGACCATCAGGCTGTAGCCTTCCTGCAGGCCCCAGACGCCACCGCTGGTGCCGCAGTCGACATAACCCAGGTCGTCCTCGGCCAGCGCCTTGGCGCGGCGGATCGAGTCCTGGTAGTTGGAGTTGCCGCCGTCGATGACGATATCGCCTTCGGCCAGGTGCGGGGTCAGCTGGCCCAGAGTCTGGTCGACGGTCTCGCCGGCCGGCACCATCAACCACACCACGCGCGGCACCGGCAGCGCGGCAACCGCTGCGGCCAGCGAATCGACAACCTCCAGGCCGGCTTCGGCGGCGCGCTGGCGGGCAGCTTCGCCCGGGTCGTAGCCAACCACGCGGTGGCCACCGCGGTGCAGGCGTTGGGCCATGTTGGCGCCCATGCGGCCGAGGCCGATCATTGCAATATCCATTGTTTCACCTTCAGTTGGGGTCTAGGGTCAGGCTGCCTGGCCGGCCGGTCGCCGCGCAGTGGCGCAGCTGCGCCTCGCGCCAACGCCGAAAGAGCGTGGTATGCAGATTGTGCAACGCCAGGTCGATGGAAAACGACGTGCGTGGGTTGCGGTCGAGCAGGCGGATGATGTGGTAACCGATGGGACGTATACCGCGTGGGTGCACATAGATCACGAACTGCTGGTAGAACGGATCGTCCAGCAGCTGGTCCATGCGCGCCAGCGTGGCCTGGAAACGCGGCTGCAGCTGCGCGCGCAGGCCGGGGTCGCGTTCGTACAACAGGCGTTCGAAGTAACGGCGGCCAAGCCGCGGAATGCCCTGCGCCAGCGTCCAGATCTCGGCGTTGCGCTGGTCGTACCAGCCCAACCCGCCGTGCGTGGCCAGCGCCTGCGCCGCGTCTGCACCCACGTCGACGACGATGAAATTCTCGGCCTGGTTGCTCAGGTCGTCCAGCGTGGCGACGTCGCCCACGTGTTCGATGAAACCCGGCACGCCGAGGAAGGCAGTGCGGCCCATCGCCGCGGTGCGCACCGCCTTGCCATCAGCGAAGAACTCACCGGCTTGCGCGCCGAGCAGGATGCTGTCGGTGTCGTGCAGCCCCAGCAAAGTGCCGATCGACAGCTCGGCGGGCGCGAATTCGGCATCGAAGGCGGCATCGCCGTACAGCTCGCGCTGGGTGGCCAGCTGCGCGACCTGGCGGCCCACGCCACATTCGGCACGCACGCTGCCGGTGTAGAACGCGTCAAGCGCGCGGCTGTTGCCGGCCAGCGGCGTGTAGCCACGTCCGAAGCTGCGGGTGTTCTGCCAGCCCTGCGCAGGTGCGCCGCGTGCGCCGAAGCCTATCCAGCCCAGCTGCAGGCCGCTGAAGCGGAATCCGGGGTTGTCCTGCAGCGCCTGCGCCGCGCGTTGCGCCGCTGCGCCCAGCTCGAAGGTGTAGGCGCAGACCGTGGCAGGGTCGTCGAGCAGACGCTGCAACAGGGCCTGCCGCGCGTCGTCGGTCATCGACGCCGGCCAGCGCACCTGCAGGTCGCCGGCCTGCTGCGCGGCCTGCAGCGACGCGCGCGTGCAGACCGGCCCGCCGTGGATGCTCGGCGCCTCGATCGTGGCAGTTTCGAAGCGCCAGCCCAGCCGCTGCAGCAGGCCCTGCGCGCACGCGCCGGTGGCGGCGCTGCCAACGACGGGCCAGCCCAGCAGCAGGGCCAACCCCAGCGCCCTGCCCTTCATCGTCAGCCCTGTTCGGCTGCAGGTTGCGGGACGGGCTCGTCGGGCTTGGGGGTGGCCGGTGCCGCGGGCGCAGGTACAGCTGCTGGGGCCGGCTCCTGCACCGCCGCCGGTTGCGGGGCGGGCGTCGGCGCCGGCGTCGCCGCTGCGGCCGCTGGCAGGTACTGGTGCAGGCGGTCGAAGAAGCGGCGGTAGAAATCGGAATCGGTGATCGTGCTGCTGGCGACCTTCACCAGCGAATCATCGTTGCTGCCGAACGGCAGCGACACCGAGCCCAGCGCACCCACGCCGACGCTGGCCGAGGTAGGACTCTTCTTCAGCGCATAGCGGTCCTGTACGGCGCTGACGAACACCAGCGCCTGCTCGCTGCCGCGGGGTGCGCAGGAAATGCGCAGCACCAGCTGCTCATGGTCGTCCTCGCGCACCTGGAAGTTCTTGTTGCCTTCCACCTGCCCATCGTCGGCACGCGCGATCGCGTAGCCCTGGCTGAGCAGGGTGCGACGCGCCGCTTCACAGGCCTCGGCCGGGCGGCCATCGACGGTGCGCGAGAAGGTGTCGCCCGAGTCGAAGGATTCGCGCAGCAGGCTGTTGTCGGCGGCACGGCCACCGCAACCGGCCAGGACCAGGGTGCTGGCCACGGCCAGCAGGGACAGCGGAATACGGGAGGCCCGCATGGGTACTCCTGCGAGAACGGAAGCCCCAAGGGTAGACCCGGGGCCGTGTGCGCCGGGTCGAAGCCCCCGACCCCGTTGCTCCCGGTTCATCGACGCCCACCGGGCATGGCCCGGCGCTACCGGAAAAACAAACGGGGCCGGCAGTGCCGGCCCCGTGGGGTACTTCACGTCACGTGCGGATCAGTCCGCCCAGCGGCCGGCGCCGGTGGACTGCGGCAGCACCTGGGCCGACAGCGGGCGGTCGGTTTCCAGCAGGTTCACCGCATCCGACAGGATCGAGGCCGATTCACGCAGCAGCGGGTCCGGACGCTTCTCGGCGGCCTTCTCGCGGGCGGCATCCTTGACGATGTCGCGCTCGTTGCCGGTCAGGCCGTCATCGCTGCTGTCATCGGCCAGCGGGTCCAGGGCCAGGCCCAGTTCCTTGCGGATGACCTGGCGGTCCTTGCGCTGCTTGTCCTGGCGCTCACGCTCGGCCAGGCGGGTGGCTTCATTGAGCGAGACATACTTCTTGGCCGCTTCGGTGCGGAACTGCTGCACGTCCTCGTTCCACCACTGGAATTCCTTGTCGGTGGCGATACGGGCTTCGTGGCGCGTTTCCAGCTTCGGCAGCAGCGGCGCGAAGTTGCCGTACTGGGTGTGCGGCACCGCGGCGATGCGGGTCCACGGCAGCGCGTTGTCGTAGGTGCTTTCGCCGAATTCGGTCGCATCGACGCTGGCCGGGAAGGCCAGGTCCGGCACCACGCCCTTGTGCTGGGTGCTGCTGCCGCTGATGCGGAAGAACTGGGCGATGGTCAGCTTCACCTGGCCGAAGCGCTGGGTCTCGCCACTCGGCCAGCGGTCCAGGTCGACGATGTTCTGCACGGTGCCCTTGCCGAAGCTGGTTTCACCGATGACCAGGCCACGGCCGTAATCCTGGATGGCACCGGCGAAGATCTCCGACGCCGAGGCCGAGCCACGGTTGATCAGCACGGCCAGCGGGCCGTCCCACGCAACACCCTGGTTGCGGTCGCTGTTGACGGTGACGCGGCCACCGGATTCGCGCACCTGCACCACCGGGCCCTGTTCGATGAACAGGCCGGTCAGTTCGATGGCTTCATCCAGCGAACCACCGCCGTTGTTGCGCAGGTCCAGCACCACGCCGTCCAGCTTGTCGGTCTTGAAGCCGGCCAGCAGCTTGGCGACGTCGCGGGTGGCCGAGGCGTAATCGGCGGCGTTGCGGCGACGGCCTTCGAAATCCTGGTAGAAGGTCGGCAGCTTGATCACGCCCACCTTGCGCTCAGGCTGGCCATCCTTGCCCGGGATGGTCATGGTCTCGCCCTTGGCGGCCTGTTCGGCCAGGCGCACCTTCTGACGGGTCAGCAGCAGGGTGTGGTGCTTGCCGTCCACACCGTCCTCGGCGGAGATGAACTCCAGGCGGACCTGGGTGTCCTTGGCGCCACGGATCTTGGCCACCACGTCATCGATGCGCCAGCCGATCACATCGTCCACCGGCCCGGACTTGCCCTGGCCGACGCCGACGATGCGGTCGCCCGGCTTCAGGGTGCCGTCCACGGCGGCCGGACCACCGGCGATGATCTCGCGGATCACCACCATGTCGTCCTGGCGCTGCAGCTGCGCGCCGATGCCTTCCAGCGACAGCGACATCGCCTGGTTGAAGTTCTCGGCGGTGCGCGGGGTGAAGTAGTCGGTGTGCGGGTCGACGGCGCTGGTGTAGGCGTTCATGAAGAACTGGAAGACGTCCTCGCCCTTCAGCTCGTTGACGGTCTTTTCCAGCGTGGCGTAACGCTTGTCCAGGGTCTTGCGGATGTCGTCGGACTTCTTGCCGGCCAGCTTCAGGCGCAGCCAGTCGTTCTTCACCGACTTGCGCCACAGCTCATCGAGCTCGGCGTTGCTGGCCGCCCACGGCACGTCCTTGCGGTCGTACTCGAAGCGCTCGTCGGTGGTGAAGTCCGGTTCCTGCTTCAGCAGCTTGCGCGCATAACCGACGCGCTCGCCGACGCGCTGCTTGTAGACGGCGAACACTTCAAAGGCAGGCTCCAGCTCGCCGCCGCGGATGGCGTTGGCGATGCCGGCCTGGAACGGCGCGAAACGGGTCACGTCGGCCTGGGTGAAGTACTGCTTGCCGCCGTCGAGGGTTTCCAGGTAACGCTTGAACACGTCCTTGGAGGTGGCCTCGTCAAGCGCGCGCGGCCGGTAGGCGTAGCGGCTGTCGGACAGCAGGCCGTAGACCAGCTTGGAGGTGGTGACCTGGTCGGCGGTCGCGGCCGCCGGCAGCGCCGGCGAGTCGGCCTTGGCCGCCAGCGCCAACGGCGCGACCAGCGCCAGGGCCATCAGGAATGCGGGGGCTTTGAATTTCATGAACGTGCTCGAAGGCGCCTTGCCAAGGGGGAGACTGCAGGGTGTTCAGACACCACGACAGTGCCGAAAGTTGCCGTGTTTGTCACCCGGCCGCGTTCGGTGGAAATCCAGCCTAGCGGGGCCGGTGTAGCAAATTGTGAATGCAGGGCAAGGCGTGGGGGCCCACCGGGCCCCCCCCCCCCGGGGGGGGGGCGCCCCCCCCGGGGGAGCGGGGGGCGGCG
>NZ_JACVTV010000190.1:0-2621 GCF_016624625.1 Stenotrophomonas sp. S41
ACCAGAAAAGCCGCGGCAATGCCGCGGCTTTTCCTGTATGCGGTAGCGCCGGGCCATGCCCGGCGAGCGTTAATGCCCGGTAGCGCCGGGCCATGCCGGCGAGCGCAGCGGTGGGTCAGTGCTTGGCTTCTTCCTTGGCGGCGTTGGCCTTGGCGTCGGCGGCGACGTCGCGGGCCTTGTCGGCGACCTTCTGCGCGGCGGTCGCGGTGGCGTCGCTGGCGTGGGCGGCGGCATCGGTGGCGGCGGCCTTGGCCTGGTCGGCGGCGTTGGCGGTCGCGTCGGCGGCATTGTCCAGCGCCTGCTGGGTGTCGGCGGCGGCGTGCTCGGACGCTTCGGCAGTCTTGTCGGCGGCTTCGCGGGTGGCGGCGGCGGCCTTGTCCACGGCTTCGCGGGCGGCGGCGCCAGCGCTGTCGGCGGCCTGTGCAGCGTCCTGCCTGGCCTGTTCGGCCTCCGGGCCCTTGCAGGCGGCCAGGGCCAGCAGCAGGGAGGCGGCCAGCAGGGAGGTGGTCAGCGGACGGATCTTCATGGCGGTCTCCAGTGCTGCAATGGATGGGGACGCCAGCCTATTCATGCCGTCGTGAAGGCCCGGTGGTGGTGCGGCGGCACCCTTCAGGCAAAGAAAAAGCCGCTGGCGAACCAGCGGCTTTTCCAGAACAGCGTGAAGAAAGAAGTTATTACTTCTTGGCTTCTTCAGCAGCGTCCTTGGCCTGCTCGGCGGTGCCTTCGGCAGCCTTGGCAGCGTCGGCAGCAGCGCCGGCAGCAGCGTCGGTGGCAGCAGCGCCAGCCTGGGCAGCAGCGTCGGTCGAAGCGTCGGCAGCGGTGGCGGCGGTGTCAGCAGCCTGCTGGGCAGCGTCGGCGGTCTGGGCGCCAGCAGCGGCGGCCTGGTCGGCAGCAGCCTGGGCTTCGGTGGCGGCTTCGTTGGCCGAAGCAGCGGCGTCCTGGGCAGCTTCCTGCTTCGAGCAGGCGGCCAGGGCCAGGGCCAGGGACATAGCGACCAGCAGCTTGTTGATGCTCATTGTGTGAATCCTCGTCGTTGAATTAGGCAACGCGCAACTGCGCGCCGACAACATGATGACAAGCCACGTTTGGCTGTCAAGCGATCCCGCATTCATTTTTGCGAAATCAGCGTTAATCCCTTTTAGATCAATTCGATGGCGATGGCCGTTGCTTCGCCGCCACCGATGCACAGCGTGGCAATGCCGCGCTTGCCGCCATGCGTGCGCAAGGCGTTGACCAGGGTCACCACCAGACGCGCGCCGGACGCGCCGATCGGATGGCCCAGTGCGCAGGCACCGCCATTCACGTTGATCTTCGCATGCGGGATGCCCAGCTCACGCATCGGCGCCATGGCGACGACGGCGAAGGCTTCGTTGATCTCGAACAGGTCCACCTGGTCCAGCGTCCAGCCGGTCTTCTGCAGCAGGCTGTGGATCGCGCCGATCGGGGCGGTGGTGAACCACTCCGGTTCCTGCGAATGGGTGGCGTGGCCGACGATGCGCGCCAGCGGGGTGATGCCGCGCGCAGTGGCATCTTCCTCGGTCAGCAGCACCACCGCGGCGGCGCCGTCGGAAATGCTGGACGAGCTGGCGGCGGTGACGCTGCCGTCCTTCTTGAATGCGGGGCGCAGGGTCGGGATCTTGGCGATGTCCGAACGGCCTGGCTGCTCGTCGGTGGCGAACTCGACCTCACCCTTGCGGGTGGCGACCTTCACCGCGACGATCTCGTCGGCGAAGGCGCCATTGGCCTGCGCGGCCTGCGCACGGCGCACCGATTCGATGGCGTAGGCGTCCTGCTCATCGCGGGTGAACTGGTACTTGTCCACCGCGCATTCGGCGAACTCGCCCATGGCCTTGCCGTCGTAGGCGTTGACCAGGCCGTCGTGGGCCATGTGGTCCACCGCCTGGAAGTTGCCGAAGCGGTTGCCGGTGCGCGAATTGGGCAGCATGTGCGGGGCGTTGGACATCGATTCCATGCCGCCGGCGACCACGACCGTGGCCGAACCGGCCTTGATCAGGTCATGGCCGAGCATGATGGTCTTCATGCCCGAGCCGCACACCTTGTTCAGCGTGGTGGCTCCGGCCGACAGCGGGATGCCCGCGGCGATGGCGGCCTGGCGGGCCGGCGCCTGGCCGAGGTTGGCCGGCAGCACGCAGCCCATCAGGACCTCGGAGACGTCGCTGGCCGGAACCCCGGACTGTTCAAGGGCAGCGGCGATGGCGGCCGCGCCGAGGGTCGGGGTGGGCACGCCGTTGAACTGGCCGAGGAAGGAGCCGATGGCGGTGCGCTTGGCGGCGGCGATGACGATGTTGGACATGGCAATCTCGTTGATGCGTAAGCAATGTTCGGAAAGGAGACGGCGGCTGTTGGATGCAGCGCTGTTTCCCGGCAGACTGCGTGGGGGTCGGCCCAAGTATAGAGGGTCGGCGATGGCTGCCGCCGGGCAGCCCTTGATGCCTGCAGGGAGCTTGGCAGGCCAACGTTCATGGGAAGGAATCGATGGAACGCAAGACGATGGCACGGTCGGTCCTGGGATCGGCATTGGTGGTTGCATTGACGGCATGTGGCGGCGGAGGCGGCGGCAGCACGTCCATGCGGTGCAGTTCATCCAGCAGCAGGCGCAC
>NZ_JACVTV010000191.1:0-2613 GCF_016624625.1 Stenotrophomonas sp. S41
GGGCCATGCCCGGCGGGCTCCCTGGCCGCGCGTCGCGCTCGCCGGGCATGGCCCGGCACTACCGCTTGAGCTGGCGCTTCAGGGTGGCGTCGAGGGTGATCGGCCGGTCCCAGTGCTCGTAGCTGGCCACGATGGCGTGGCGCACGGCGCGGACATGCAGGTTGTCCGGTTTCACCGGCATGCGCGTGACCACCGCCTCCCAGCCCCCTTCCGGGTTCTGGCTGAAGGCGCGCACGCTGTCGCGGCAGGTCTGGCCGCTGGCCTTGGCCCAGAAGCAGGCGAAGTAGATATCGCCGGCCTGCCAGCCGTGATTGGTGAACAGTGCGCTGACATAGCCGCGCGGCACGTTGGCGTAGCGCGATACCTCGTCGAGGAAGGCATCGGGGTAGCGCTCGGCGTAGTGGTTGATGTCCTGCAGCTGGGCATCCAGCCAGCGGTCACCGGTTTCCACCGTGTAGGCCGCCGAACGTTCGGCGGTCTGCTGGGCCAGCACGGTGGCCGGCGCCAGCAGCAGGAGCGACAGCAGCAGGATCGAGAAACGGTTCATGCCCCGATTCTGCCGCAGCCGCCGGGTCCTGTCAGGCCGCTGCAGCGGCCTTGGCCTCGATCGCGGCCAGCGCGGCCGGCCAATCCCAGGCGGTATCGGCGGTGACCATGCGCGGCTCGTCGTCGGCCACGCCATGCTGGGTTTCGTGCGCCCAGGTAACCGCGTACGGGGTGTGGATGCCCCAGCCGCCCAGGGTGACCACCGGCTCGATATCCGAGCGCAGCGAGTTGCCGACCATCACGAACTGCTGCATCGGCAGATCGAATTCGGACAGCACGCGCGCGTAGGTTTCCGGGTCCTTCTCCGAGACGATCTCGATGCGCGGGAACAGCTCGTGCAGCTTGGCCACCTTGATCTTGGCTTCCTGGTGGAACAGATCGCCCTTGGTGATCAGCACTACCGGGTACTGCTCGGCGATGGCTGCTACCGATTCGCGCACGCCGTCGATCAGGTCGACCGGGTGGCGCAGGGTTTCATGGCCGATATCCAGCATGCGCTGGATGTCCTTGGCGTCGATGCGCTGGCCGGTGATGTCGATGGCCGCTTCGATCATCGACAGGACCATGCCCTTCACCCCGTAGCCGAACACGGCCAGGTTGCGCTGCTGCACTTCCAGCAGGTGGCGGGCGGTCTGGGTGTCGTGCACGTCGACATAGCGCGACAGCAGGTCCAGGTATTCCTGCTCGGCCTTGCGGTAATAGTCCTCGCTCTTCCACAGCGTGTCGTCACCGTCAAAACCGACCAGGCCGATGGCGCGCGAGCGCGCAGGCGTGGAGGCGTTCATGCGACAAGGATACAGGGGTGGCGAGGGCAACAAAAACCCGGGCGGCCTTCGCCGCCCGGGCCCCATGCACCGGTTGCCCCGAACACAACCGGATTCATTCAACCGGTTTCATTCAAAGTGAGCGACGATCAGTTGCCGCCGCTGGCACCTGCACCCGCCCCGGCCTGCTGGGCGGCCACGAAGGCCTTGTACTCATCGGCGCTGAGTTCGCCGTCCTTGTTGGTGTCGGCCTGGTCGAACACCTGGGCCAGGCCCGCGTTCACCTGTGCCTCGGACTTGCTGATGGTGCCGTTGCCATCGGTATCGATGCTGGCCCAGGTCTGGCCGCCGCCACTGGCCTGCGCCTGTGCCGATGCAGCCGCACTGGAGGCCTGGTCAGCCGCCTGGCCCGCCTGGGCCGCCGACTGCTGGGCCTGCGCCGCCTGATTCTGTGCCTGGGCTGCCTGCTGCTGTGCGCTCTGCGCCATGGCCGGGACGGCCAGCACACTACCGGCGGCAACGATCAGGGCGAGCAGGGGCTTGCGGTTGCGAATAGTCATCAGGTGGATCTCCTTTGGGTGGTGGAGCGCGGAATGTTGTCTCCGCACGGCACCTACCCTGCCACCGCGTTTCTGAATCGATTTTGGGCCGCGACCGGCGTGCATACACCCCATTAACCACTCGCCACCGCGCATGGTTTAGCACGGTGGTTAGGGCAAAGTGAGCGGTCCATAAGGTGCACATTCAGCGCGGCCGGATTTAACCGGCACGCAACGAAAAACCTGCGTCAATCGACGTTCTGCGCGGATGACCGCGAACTGAACAAGCCCCATCCGAGCGCAACACCGGAGAGCGCGCCGGCGATTTCCAGCACCACGCGGCTGCCCAGTTCGTTGGGGTCGTGGATGGTGGAGAGGAAGATGCGCGCATACAGCGGCGATTCCAGGCGGACGATGCCCATGTAGAACAGCTTCCACATGTCGATGCCGGCGGAGATGGCGACGGAGAACACGCAGGCCCAGCCAATGGCATGGCCCATGGACCAGCGCAACGCGCGGCACAGGTGATGCCAGAGGAAGTACACCAGCAGCCCGACCAGCAGGGCGATGGCACCGGCTTCGAGGGAGCCGAGCAGGCCGAAGTGCAGCGGAAGGTTCATGCAGGTGGGCAGTTGGGAGGCGGTAGTGAGTGTAAGGGTATCGGCAGGGCTTGCAGCCCTGCACCTGCCGAATCAACTTCAACGTCAAAAGCCAGAGCGGCATTCCGTGGGATGGCGGGGCACTGTGGGTTTGCGGGGACGCCG
>NZ_JACVTV010000192.1:0-2403 GCF_016624625.1 Stenotrophomonas sp. S41
CCCCCCCCCCCCCCCCCCCCCCCCCGCCGGGCGGGCCGGGCCGCGGCCCGCCACGCCTTTACCGCGTATGCCCGAACACCAGCTCGATGACGAACTGGCTGCCGAAGAACGCCAGCAGCAGCAACAGCATCGCCGACAGCGTCCAATGCACCGCCTTCGTCCCGCGCCAGCCGTAGCGGCGGCGGCCGATCAGCAGCACGCCGAACACGATCCACGACAGCACGCTGAGCACGGTCTTGTGCACCAGCTTCTGCGCCAGCAGGTCATCGACGAACAGCACGCCGGTGACCAGGGTCAGGGTGAGCAGGGCGAAGCCCACGGTGATGACCCGGAACAGCAGGGCTTCCAGGTCGGCCAGCGGCGGCAGTGCACGCAGCCACGGACGGAACTCGCGTCGGCGCAGCGCCCGTTCCTGCAGCCACAGCATGATCGCCAGCAGGGCAGCGATGCTCAGCGTGGCGTAGGCCAGCAGGGCCAGCCAGGCGTGGCTGGCCAGGCGCCAGCCCAGCACCTTGCTCGGCTCATGGCCGTAGCCGTGGTAGACCGCCAGCAGCAGCGCGGCCAGCGGGAACACCACCACGCCCAGCGCCGACATGCGCCCACGCGCACCGACCAGCGAGGTCAGCCAGGCCATGCCCAGGCCGACCAGCGACAGCGCGGCGAAGAAGTGCATGTCCGGGCCGCCGGTGGTGCGCATCGCCACCAGCACGTGGTAGCCGCCGTGCAGCAGCATGGCCGGCAGCGCCGGCCACAGCCAGGTGGGCGAACCGAGGGCATCATCGCGGCCAAGCGCACGCACCAGCAGGGCGCTGGCGGCCAGGTAGAGCAGGGCGGCGATGAGAACGATTAACATCGTTGCAGTTTCGCATACCCCCGTGATGCTGGCGACGGCCCCGTGGTCGCAGCCCGGGAAGGCGGGCGGACCCGTTATACTGTCTGCCTTATTGTCCCCCGCTTTCAGACAGGTTGCGCCGCATGTTCGAGTCCCTGACCCAGCGCCTTTCCGGCACCATCGAGCGCCTGCGTGGCCGCGGCCGCCTGACCGAGGAGAACATCCGCGAGGCGACCCGCGAAGTGCGCATCGCGCTGCTTGAAGCCGACGTCGCGCTGCCGGTGGTGCAGGCCCTGATCGAGCGCATCAAGGTGCGTGCGGTCGGCCAGGAAGTGCTGAAGTCGCTGACCCCGGGCCAGGCCCTCATCAAGGTCGTGCGCGACGAGCTGACCGCGGTGATGGGCGCCGAAGCCAGCGACCTGAACCTCAACGTTCCCGCCCCGGCCATCATCCTGATGGCAGGCCTGCAGGGCGCCGGCAAGACCACCACGGTGGGCAAGCTGGCCAAGCACCTGAAGGAAAAGCGCAAGAAGAAGGTGATGGTGGTGTCGGCCGACGTTTACCGTCCGGCCGCGATCGAGCAGCTGAAGACCCTGGCCGAGCAGGTCGGCGTGCTGTTCTTCCCGTCCAGCGCCGACCAGAAGCCGGAAGCCATCGTCCGCGCCGCCATCGACGATGCACGCCGCTCGTTCGTCGACGTACTGATTGTCGATACCGCTGGCCGCCTGGCCATCGACGAAGCGATGATGGCCGAGATCAAGGCTCTGCACGCGGCGGTCAACCCGGCTGAAACCCTGTTCGTGGTCGATGCCATGACCGGCCAGGACGCGGCCAACACTGCCAAGGCCTTCGGCGATGCGCTGCCGCTGACCGGCGTGGTGCTGACCAAGACCGACGGTGACGCCCGTGGCGGTGCCGCGCTGAGCGTGCGCTACATCACCGGCAAGCCGATCAAGTTCGTCGGTGTCAGCGAAAAGCCGGAAGGCCTGGACGTGTTCCACCCGGACCGTATCGCCAGCCGCATCCTCGACATGGGCGACGTGCTGTCGCTGGTCGAGCAGGTCGAGCAGCAGGTCGACAAGGACAAGGCCGCCAAGCTGGCCGAGAAGGTCGCCAAGGGCAAGAAGTTCGATCTGAACGACATGCGCGACCAGCTGGAGCAGATGCAGAACATGGGCGGCATCGGCGGCCTGATGGACAAGCTGCCGGGCCTGGGCAACATCCCCGAGCACCTCAAGCAGCAGGTCAGCCAGGGCAAGGAAGTGCCGCGCATGATCGCCATCATCAGCTCGATGACCAAGAAGGAACGGCGCAACCCGAACCTGCTGAACGGCTCGCGCCGCGCGCGCATCGCCAAGGGCTCGGGCGTGACCCCGGCCGACGTCAACAAGCTCATGAAGCAGTACATGCAGATGGAAAAGATGATGAGCAAGATGGCCGGCGGCGGCATGAAGGGCATGATGCGCAGCATGAAGGGCATGATGGGCGCCATGGGCGGCCGCGGCATGCCGTTCCGTTGATGTGTTGAGCCGCGGGCACGCGCCGTGGTCGGCGCGGCCTGCGTAGAGTCG
>NZ_JACVTV010000194.1:0-2187 GCF_016624625.1 Stenotrophomonas sp. S41
AGCCCGGCTCGACTCTAAAAAAGCTTGTCCCCCCCCGGTCGCGCGGGGCCATGCCCGGCGCCCTCCCCATCGGTCAGGCTGACAGTTCCAGCAGCAGCTTGTTCAGGCGTGCCACGTAGGCGCCCGGATCCTTCAGGCTGTCACCGGCGGCCAGCGCGGCCTGGTCGAACAGCACCCGGCCCAGGTCGTCGAAGCGCGCGCCATCGGCTTCGGCGTCGAGCTTGGCGATCAGCGGGTGGCCCGGGTTGATCTCCAGCACCGGCTTGCTGGCCGGCACCTTCTGCCCGCTGGCTTCCAGGATCTGGCGCATCTGCAGGCCCAGGTCCTGTTCGCCGATGGCCAGCACCGCCGGCGAATCGGTCAGGCGGTGCGAGACGCGCACTTCGGCCACGTCATCGCCCAGCACCGTCTTCAGGCGCTCGACCAGGCCCTGCTTGTCCTTCGCCGCGGCTTCCTGTTCCTGCTTGTCGGCCTCGCTTTCCAGCGCGCCCAGGTCGAGGTCGCCCCGGGCGATGTCGACAAAGCCCTTGCCGTCGAAATCGGTCAGGTAGCCCATCAGCCACTCGTCGATGCGATCGGTCAGCAGCAGCACTTCCACGCCCTTCTTGCGGAACACTTCCAGGTGCGGGCTGTTGCGCACCTGGCTGTAGCTCTCGCCGGTCAGGTAATAGATCTTGTCCTGGCCCTCGGCCATGCGGCCGATGTAATCGGCCAGCGACACGGTCTGTGCATCGGCCTCGCCACGGGTGGAGGCGAAGCGCAGCAGGCCGGCCACCTTCTCGCGGTTGTTGTAGTCCTCGGCCGGGCCTTCCTTCAGCACCTGGCCGAATTCCTTCCAGAACGTGGCGTACTGCTCCGGCTTGTCGGCGGCCAGCTTTTCCAGCATGTCCAGCGAGCGCTTGGTCAGCGCGGCCTTCATCGAATCGATGACCGGGCCGGACTGCAGGATCTCGCGCGAAACGTTCAGCGACAGGTCGTTGGAATCGACCACGCCCTTGATGAAGCGCAGGTACAGCGGCAGGAACTGCTCGGCCTGGTCCATCACGAACACGCGCTGCACGTAGAGCTTCAGGCCCTTGGGCGCGTCGCGGTGGTACAGGTCGAACGGCGCGCGGCCAGGCACGTACAGCAGCGAGGTGTACTCGAGCTTGCCTTCGACCTTGTTGTGGCTCCACGCCAGCGGGTCGCTGTGGTCGTGCGCCACGTGCTTGTAGAACTCGTTGTACTCGGCGTCGCTGATCTCGGTGCGCGGGCGGGTCCACAGCGCGCTGGCGCGGTTGACGGTCTCCCACTCGCCGGCGGCGTCTTCGCCTTCCTTCGGCATCTGGATCGGCAGGCCGATGTGGTCGGAGTACTTCTTGAGGATGCTGCGCAGGCGCCAGCCGTCGGCGAAGTCGTGCTCGCCATCCTTCAGGTGCAGGACGATGCGGGTGCCGCGCTCGGACTTGTCGATCGTGGCCACGTCGAAATCGCCTTCGCCACGCGAGGTCCAGCGCACGCCCTCGGCGGCGGCCAGGCCGGCGCGGCGCGAGGTCACTTCCACTTCGTCGGCGACGATGAAGGCGCTGTAGAAGCCGACGCCGAACTGGCCGATCAGCTGCGAATCCTTCTTCTGGTCGCCGGACAGCTGGCGCAGGAAATCGCCGGTGCCGGACTTGGCGATCGTGCCAAGGTGGGCGATGGCTTCGGCGCGGCTCATGCCGATGCCGTTGTCTTCGATGGTGATGGTGTGGGCGGTGGCGTCGAAGCTCACGCGCACGCGCAGTTCGCTGTCGCCTTCCAGCAGGGCAGGCTGGGTCAGGGCTTCGAAGCGCAGCTTGTCGGCGGCGTCGGCGGCGTTGGAGACCAGCTCGCGGAGGAAGATTTCCTTGTTGGAGTACAGCGAGTGGATCATCAGCTGCAGCAGCTGCTTGACCTCGGTCTGGAAGCCAAGGGTTTCGGTCTGGGTGGTCTCGGTCATCGATAGGGCTCCGTGTGCAATGCCGCGCCAGCGCGTGCGGCCTGGCCAAGGGGTATGGCTGATTGTCCCGAAATCAAGGGGTTGGTCGGGCAGGGCTGCGCCCTGCACCTGCCGAAGCAACTTCAACGGCAACAGCCAGAGCGTCATTCCGTGGGATGGCGGGGCGGTGTGGGTTGGCAGGACACGCCGTAAACCCGTCCATGGGGGCTCGTAGGCGCCATCCATGG
>NZ_JACVTV010000195.1:0-2176 GCF_016624625.1 Stenotrophomonas sp. S41
TTCCCCTCTTGGGGGGGGGGGGCCCGCCCCCCCCCCCCCCCCCCCCCACTCTACGGGCCAACGGCAGCCGACCATGGGCTCGGCTCTACAAAGGCATGCACCGCATGCGGTAGCGCCGGGCCATGCCCGGCGAGCGCGCAGCGCGGGACGCCAGAACGGTCAGCCTTCCTCGCGCACGATCTCCACCAGGCGAGGGCCGTAGCGGCTCAGCTTGGTGCCACCGATGCCGCCCACCCGGGCCAGTTCGTCCAGGCTGGTCGGCCGCTGTTCGGCGATGTTGCGCAGCGTGCTGTCATGGAAGATCACGAACGCCGGCACGTTCTGTTCGCGGGCCAGCTCGGCACGCAGGCCGCGCAGGGCGTTGAACAGGGCCAGGTCCTGCGGCAGCACCGACAGGCCGGTGCGCTGCGCGCTGCGCTCGCGGCCGCCGGTGGTGCTGGCGGCATCGCGGCGCATGCTGACTTGGCGGCGGCCGGTCAGCACGTCGCGGCTGGCATCGGTCAGGCGCAGGCCGCCGTGGCCCTCGCTGTCCACTTCCAGCATGCTGGCCGCCACCAGCTGGCGGAACACGCTGCGCCAGGTGCGCGCATCGAGGTCGCGGCCGATGCCGTAGGTGCTCAGCTTGTCGTGGCCCTGCTGCTTGATCTTCTCGTTCTCGCTGCCACGCAGGATGTCGATCAGGTGGCCGACGCCGAAGCGCTGGCCGCTGCGGTAGACGCAGCTCAGCGCCTTCTGCGCGGGAATGGTGGCATCCCAGGCGGCGGGCGGGGTCAGGCAGTTGTCGCAGTTTCCGCAGGGCTGCGGATAGGTCTCGCCGAAGCCGGCCAGCAGCACCTGGCGGCGGCACTGCATGGATTCGCAGTAGCCCAGCAGATGGTCCAGCTTGGACCGCTCCAGCTGCTTGCGCTCCTCGCTGGCCTCGGACTGCTCGATCATCTGCTTGAGCAGCACCACGTCACCAAGGCCGTAGCACAGCCAGACCTCGGCGGCCTCGCCATCGCGGCCGGCGCGACCGGTTTCCTGGTAATAGCCTTCCATCGACTTGGGCAGGTCGGTATGCGCCACGAAGCGCACGTCCGGCTTGTCGATGCCCATGCCGAAGGCGATGGTGGCGCACATGACGATGCCGTCCTCGCGCAGGAAGCGGCGCTGGTTGTTGGCGCGCACTTCCGGCGGCAGGCCGGCGTGGTAGGGCAGGGCATTGAAGCCCTGGCCGCAGAGGAATTCGGCGGTTTCCTCGACCTTGCGTCGCGACATGCAGTAGACGATGCCGGCCTCGCTGCGGTGGCCGCGCAGGAAATCGGTCAGCTGCTTGCGGGCATTGTCCTTCTGCACCACGGTGTAGCGGATGTTGGGGCGGTCGAACGAGCTGACGAAGTGGCGGGCCTCGGCCAGGTCCAGGCGCTCGGCGATCTCGCGCTGGGTGGGCGGGTCGGCGGTGGCGGTCAGCGCGATGCGCGGGATGTCCGGCCAGCGCTCGTGCAGGACGGTCAGCTGGCGGTACTCGGGGCGGAAATCGTGGCCCCACTGCGACACGCAGTGCGCCTCGTCGATGGCGAACAGGGCGATGTGGCTGCGTGCGAGCAGCGACAGGAAGCGGCCGGTCAACAGGCGCTCGGGGGCGACATAGAGCATGTCCAGCTCGCCGGCCAGCAGCTCGCGCTCGACGCGGGCGGCGGTTTCGCCATCCAGGGTCGAGTTCAGGTATTCGGCGCGCACGCCGAGCTGGCGCAGGGCTTCGACCTGGTCCTGCATGAGGGCGATGAGCGGGGAGATGACGATGCCGACGCCATCGCGCAGCAGGGCCGGGACCTGGTAGCACAGCGACTTGCCGCCGCCGGTGGGCATGAGGACAAGTGCGTCATGTCCGGCAGCCACGTGCTCCACGATGTCCTGCTGGGGACCACGGAAATCGTCGTAACCAAAGACGCGTTGGAGCAGATCGTGCGCGGGACGGGAAGCCATCCAGCTAGTTTACCCCGGCGGGGGTGTCTCGGCAGGGCTGCGCCCTGCACCTGCAGAAGCCTTCAAGCCAGAGCAACGTCAAAGGCAACAGCCGGCCCTGGGATGTCTGCTGGTTGGGCGGGGCGGTGTGGGCTTGCAGGACACGCCGTAAACCCCCAGGCCGGCCCAGCCGCTGGCGGCTGTGCGTTCGGGCGCTTGCGAAGCAGTGCTT
>NZ_JACVTV010000196.1:0-2154 GCF_016624625.1 Stenotrophomonas sp. S41
CCGCAAACCCACAGCCCCCCGCTAACCCCCAGTACAACCCAGAGCCATGAACACCGCTGTTGCTGTTGCCTTGGCTTGAAACGGGTGCCGGGCAGCGCCCGGCCGGGTATCCTTCCTGTCTGATGTCCGACCTCGTTCATGCCAGCCGCGAAGCCCTCAGCGAAGGCGGCGCGCTCGCCTCGCACCTGGATGCCTTCAACCCGCGTCCCGCACAGCTGCGCCTGACCGAGGCCATCGCCGATGCGCTGCAGCAGCGCGACCTGCTGCTGGCCGAGGCCGGTACCGGCACCGGCAAGACCTTCGCCTACCTGGTGCCGGTCCTGCTGTCCGGCCTGCGCACCATCATCTCCACCGGCACCCGCGCGCTGCAGGACCAGCTCTACCACCGTGATCTGCCGCGCGTGCGCCAGGCGCTGGGCGTGGGCCTGCGCAGCGCGCTGCTGAAGGGCCGGGCCAATTACCTGTGCCGCTACCGCCTGCAGCAGGCGCGGGGCGAGCCGCGTTTTTCCAGCCCCGACCAGGCCGCGCAGTTCCAGCGCATCCTCGCCTGGTCCGGTCGCTCGCAGTTCGGCGACATCGCCGAGCTGGACGGCCTGGCCGATGATTCGCCGCTGCTGCCGATGGTCACCTCCACCGTCGACAACTGCCTGGGCACCGACTGCCCGTTCTGGGACGACTGTTTCGTCGTGCACGCGCGGCAACGCGCGCAGGCGGCCGACGTGGTGGTGGTCAACCACCACCTGCTGCTGGCCGACCTGGCGCTCAAGCAGGATGGCTTCGGCGAGCTGCTGCCCGGTGCGCAGGCGTTCGTCATCGACGAGGCGCACCAGCTGCCCGAACTCGCCGCGCAGTTCTTCGGCGAGGGCTTCGGCATGCGCCCGTGGCAGGAACTGGCCCGCGACTGCCTGGCCGAGGCGCGTGGCGTCGGCGGTGCGCAGTCGGCGCTGCAGGAGCCGGTCGACCAGCTGCAGCAGGCGCTGCTGGCGCTGCGCCTGGCGATGGAAGGGCTGCCGTCCCGCGGTACCCAGTGGCGCGCGTTGGCGATGCCGCAGGTGCGCGAGGGCTTCGATACGGCGATGACCTGCCTGGTGGCGCTGGAACAGGCGCTGCAGCCGCTGCGCGAAGCCGCCGCCGGCCTCGATGCCTGCCACGCGCGTGCGCGTGAAGCGGTTTCGCGGCTGGCGCGCTGGCTGGGCGACGACGAACCGACCCTGGATTTCGATACCGACCCGGCCGACGCGGCCAGCGCCGCCGACGTGCTCTGGTACGAACTCACCCCGCGCGGTTTCCGCTGCCAGCGCACGCCGATGGATGTGTCCGGACCGCTGCGTGAGCACCGCGAGCGCAGCCGTGCGGCGTGGATCTTCACCTCGGCCACGCTGACCGTGGGCGGTGGCTTCGACCACATCGCCACCCGCCTGGGCCTGGATGATCCGCACACGCTGGTCCAGCCCAGCCCGTTCAACTGGCCCGAGCAGGCGCTGTGCTACCTGCCCGAAGGCCTGCCCGATCCCGCTGCGCGTGGCTTCGGTACCGCGCTCATCCAGGCCCTGCGGCCGGTGCTGCAGGCCTCGCAGGGCAGGGCGTTCCTGCTGTTCGCCTCGCACCGTGCGCTGCGCGAGGCCGCCGAGGCGTTGCGCGACGGGCCGTGGCCGCTGTTCGTGCAGGGCGAGGCGCCGCGTGCCACGTTGCTGCAGCGTTTCCGCGATTCCGGCAACGGCGTGCTGCTTGGCTCGGCCAGCTTCCGCGAGGGCGTGGACGTGGTGGGCGAGGCGCTGAGCGTAGTGGTGATCGACAAGCTGCCGTTCGCCGCGCCGGACGACCCGGTGTACGAAGCGCGGCTGGAGGCGATCCGCAGCCAGGGCGGCAATCCGTTCCGCGACGAACAGCTGCCGCAGGCGGTGATCGCCCTCAAGCAGGGCGTGGGCCGGCTGATCCGCAGCGAGACCGACCGCGGCGTGCTGGTGCTGTGCGACCCGCGCCTGCTCAACCGCGGCTATGGCCGGGTGTTCCTCGATTCGCTGCCGCCGTTCCGCCGCACCCGCGCGCTGGCCGATGTGCAGGCCTTCTTTGCGCCACAATGGGCCCCCGTGGCCGACGACGCCGCCGCCCCGACCGTCCCGGCCCCCGCGGGCGGGGGCCCCCCCCCCCCCC
>NZ_JACVTV010000197.1:0-2145 GCF_016624625.1 Stenotrophomonas sp. S41
GTCGGCACCCACCAGCAGCAGGTTCCAACAGCCGCGTGAACCTGTCGAAGGTGGGGCGGTGTCGGATTGCGGGGTGTCAGCCGCATGGATGCGGCTGCCAAGCCTACAAGGACGTACTTGCGGCGTCCCCCAGACAACCCACCCGCCCGGCCAAGTCCAGCATCACTGAAACCACCACCACCGCAGAGGGGGCTCAGCCCGTTGGCCGGGAAACTCAGTACCCCGCCGCCTGCCCATCCTTGCGACTCTCCGACGCGCCGTAATACACGCCCGTGTCCGGATCACGCATGATCGCCTGGTAGCCACCATACGGGCCATCGGCGAACACGATACGGTGCCCCTTGCGCATCAGCGCGCGCACCGTCTCGTACGGGAAGCCGGTTTCCAGATTCACTTCACCGCCATCGCTCATCGCCGTCGCCTGGCCGGTCGGTTCGGTCGAGCCCTCGTGCTGGATGCGCGGTGCATCACCGGCCTCCTGCAGGTTCATGCCGAAGTCCACCAGGTTCATCACGATCTGCGCGTGGCCCTGCGGCTGCATCGCACCGCCCATCACGCCGAAGCTGGCGTACGGCTTGCCGTCCTTGGTGATGAAGCCCGGGATGATGGTCTGGAACGGGCGCTTGCCCGGTGCATATCCGTTGGGATGGTTCTTCTGCAGCACGAACATCTCGCCGCGGTCCTGCAGGATGAAGCCCAGCCCCGGCGGTGCCATGCCGCTGCCCATGCCGCGGTAGTTGGACTGGATCAGCGACACCATCATGCCGTCGGCGTCGGCCACGGTCATGTAGATCGTGTCGCCCTCCTCCAGCTGCTTGGGCGTGCCCGGCTGCACTTCCTTCAGTGCCTTGTCCATCGAGATCAGCGCGCGCCGCTGCGCGGCGTAGTCCTTGGAAATCAGCTTCTGCACCGGTGCCGGCTGGAAGGCCATGTCGGCGTAGAAGCGCGCGCGGTCGGCGAAGGCCAGCTTCTTCGCTTCGACGAACAGGTGCACGTGCTCGGGCGAGCCGAACGGGATCTTCGAGAAGTCGTAGCCTTCCAGCACGTTGAGGATCTGCAGCGCGGCGATGCCCTGGCTGTTCGGCGGCAGTTCCCACACGTCATAGCCACGGTAGTTGCTGCTGACCGGCTCGACCCACTCGCCGTGGTGGTCGGCCATGTCCTGGTAGCTCAGGTAGCCGCCATTGGCCTTGAAGTAGTCGCCGATGGTGTGGGCGATGGCGCCCTTGTAGAAGGCATCGCGTCCGCCGTCGGCGATCTGCTGCAGGGTGCTGGCCAGGTTCGGGTTCTTCCACATCTCGCCCTTGCGCGGGGCGTGGCCGTTGATCGTGAACTGCTCGCTGAAGCCGGGGTACTTGGACAGCTTCGGTACCGAACGATCCCAGTAGTAGGCGATGACCTCGGCGACCGGATGGCCCTCGCGGGCGTAGCGGATGGCCGGGGCCAGGTTGTCGGCCATCGGCTTGCGGCCGAAGCGCTCGTGCAGGGCGAACCAGCCGTCGACCGCACCGGGCACCGAGACCGGCAGCGGGCCGGTGGCCGGGATGTCCTTCAGGCCGCGGCGCTGGAACTCGGCCAGGGTCAGCGACTTCGGCGATCGGCCCGAGCCGTTGTAGCCGTACAGCTTCTGGGTCTTGGGGTCCCAGACGATGGCGAACAGGTCGCCGCCCACGCCGTTGCCGGTCGGCTCCATCAGGCCGAGGGTGGCGTTGGCAGCGATGGCGGCGTCGACCGCCGAGCCGCCGGCCTTCATCACGTCCAGCGCGACCTGGGTGGCCAGCGGCTGCGAGGTGGCGGCCATGGCATGCGGGGCGATGACCTCCGAGCGGGTGGCGAAGGTGTGGCCGGTGATGCGGTCGGCGGCGAAGGACAGCGCGGGCATCGCGGCCAGTACGGCGGCGGCCAGCAGGGAACGGGCAAGGCGTCGGGACACGGTCGGGTTCCGGGGAAAGGGTGGTGCCCCGATCTTCGCCGCTGTGGCCTTCACGCGGTATCGGGCAGAGGTCATGGAAGGCGGCAGCAATCCGCCGGGCATGGCCCGGCGCTACCTGCAATCGGCTGCGGTAGCGCCGGGCCATGCCCGGCGGATCGGCACCGGGCCCAGCGGAAGGTTCCCCGCGCATGGCGATGCGTTCGTCGGATCGG
>NZ_JACVTV010000198.1:0-2113 GCF_016624625.1 Stenotrophomonas sp. S41
GTTTACGGCGTCCCCGCAAACCCACAGTGCCCCGCCATCCCACGGAATGCCCGCTCTTGATCTTGCTTCGGCTTCGGCTTCGGCTTGTGCAGGTGCGGGGCGCAGCCCTGCCGGAATACCCAGAACCCTCAGGCAAACAGCGGTGCCTGCCGCTGCTCCAACCGCAGCAACGCCGCCTTGGTCTCCAACCCACCCCCAAACCCGGTCAACGCACCATTGCTGCCAATCACCCGATGGCACGGCAGGATGATCGGCAACGGATTGCGCCCATTCGCCGCGCCCACCGCACGCGTCGCCGTCGGCTGGCCCAGGTGCTGCGCCAGCTGCAGGTAACTCCAGGTCTGCCCGAACGGAATCAGCGCCAACGCACGCCACACCCGCAGCTGGAACGGCGTGCCCTGCGGTGCCAGCACCAGATCGAAGGTGCTGCGCTCACCGTGCAGGAACTGCAGCAGCTGCTCGCGCGCCTCCGGCAACGCATCCGGTGAATACAGCCAGTCGCCGCGGCCACGCGCCGGGTGGCGGTTTTCCGGGAACAGCACGTGGGCCAGGCCACGCTCGTCACCGGCGATGGTCAGCTCGCCGATCGGGCTGTCGAAACGATCGAACAACAGGGTCATGTCGGTTCTCCAACAAAAGTGCCGGACAGGTGCCACAGGTGCAGCACCGCATAGGCGCGCCAAGGCCGCCAGGGTTGCGAACGTGCTTCGGTCGCACGTTCGCTCAGGCGCTGGCCCTGCGCATGGCCGAGTACCTGCTGCAGTACCAGGTCACCGGCGGGGAAGGCATCGGGTTGGCCCAGGCCACGCAGGGCGATGTACTGCGCTGTCCATGGCCCGATACCGGGCAGGGCCACGCAGCGGGCGACGAAATCCTCCAGTGCCTGGCCGGGGCCGAAATCCAGTTCACCACTGGCACAGGCCGCCGCCAGCGCACGCACGGTGGCCGCACGCGTGCGCGGCAGGCCGATCGATTCCAGCGGTGCCTCGGCCAGCACCTCCGGTGCCGGAAACTGGCGGTTGAACTCGGCGGGCATGCCGGGCAGGTGCGCACCCCAGGCATCGACCAAGCGGCGTGCGAAGGTGGTGGCCGCTGCGACGGTCACCTGCTGGCCCAGCACCGCGCGCACGGCCACTTCAAAACCATCCCAGCCGCCGGGGACGCGCAGGCCGGGCCGCTCGGCGATGCCGCGTGCCAGCAGCGGTTCCTCGGCCAGGGCGGCGTGCACCTGCTGCAGGTCGGCATCGAGGTCGAAGACCCGGCGCACGCGGCGCACGATGTCCGGAATCAGCCGCGGATCAACCGCGCCCAGCTGCAGGCGCAGTTCCGGTCGCTTGGGGTCAGCGGTGACGCGCAGGAGGGTGGGGCGTTCCGGCGTGCCGAGCACGCGCTGGTAACTGTCCTCGCCGATCAGTTCGATGCCCGGCAGGCTGCGCTTGCGCAGGAAGGCGAGCATGCGCGGGAAATCCAGCGGCGGGCGATAGCCCAGGCGCAGCACCAGGCTGCCATCGTCGGCTGCCGAGGGAGTGTGCTGGCGGCGCAGCGCGGTCGGCGCCATGCCGCAGCCCTGCAGGAAGGCGGTGTTGAAGCGGCGCAGGCTGTTGTAGCCAGCGGCCAGGGCAACGTCGGTGACCGGCAGGGTGGTTTCGGTCAGCAGCTGCTTGGCCAGCAGCAGGCGATGGGTGGCGTGGATCTGCCCGGGCGTGGCGCCCAGGTGCTCGACGAACAGGCGCTGCAGCTGGCGTGCGCTCACGCCCAGTTTCGCGCCGAGTTCGGCCACGGCCTGGTCCTGCAGGAAGCCGCCATGGATGAGCGCCAGGGCGCGCTGTACGGTCTGCCCGGCCAGGGCCTGCTGTGCCTGCGGGGCGAGTTCGGGGCGGCAGCGGAGACACGGCCGGTAGCCGGCGGCGGCGGCCGCGGCGGCAGTCGGGTAGTAGCTGATGTTGCGCGGCTTCGGCGGCGGTGCCGGGCAGACCGGGCGGCAGTAGATGCCGGTGCTGCGCACGGCGGTGAAGAACACGCCGTCGAAGCGCGCGTCGCGGGCCAGGCGGGCACGGTCGCAGGCGGCGTGGTCGAGGGTGGGGGCGGTGTCCATGGCGCCAGTCTAGGGCGG
>NZ_JACVTV010000199.1:0-2069 GCF_016624625.1 Stenotrophomonas sp. S41
TGTGTTGAGCCGCGGGCACGCGCCGTGGTCGGCGCGGCCTGCGTAGAGTCGGGGGGGGGGGGGGGGGGGGGGGGGGGGGGGGTCGGGCGGGTGACGGCGTCGTGCATGGGCGCATTCTACCGCCCGGCCCTGCATTCCGGGCGATTCCCATTCAGCCGTCGGCACGTCTGCGGCCGATTGTCGCAGGCAGGTTGCCCGGTGAACGCATACGATGGTCGGGCATGACCGGTCCCGACGCCCCCTTCCTACGCACCCTGTGCAGCCTGCGCTGGCTGGCCGTGGCCGGCCAGGCCGCGACGATCCTGGTCGCCACCTGGGTCCTCGGCCTGCCGCTGCCGCAGCTGCCGCTGTGGGCGGGCGTGGCCGTGCTGGCCGCGTTCAACCTGTATACGCAGCTGCGCCCGGAACCGGACGATACCGCGCCGCTGACCGCGTTCGGCCACATCCTGGTCGACGTCATCATCCTGACCTGGATGGTCGGCTGGAGTGGCGGCATCGCCAACCCCTTCGGCTCGCTGTTCCTGATCCTGATTGCCTTGGCCGCCTTCGCCCTGCCCCTGCGCTGGGCCCTGGCGGTGGCCACCGCCTGCCTGCTCGGCTACGCCGCCAGCGGCCTGTTCGGGCAACCGCTGCCGAGCGGCTACTTCCGCGCACTCGATCTCAACCGCTGGGGCGTGGTCGCCAACTTCCTGCTGTCGGCGGCGGTGGTACTGACCTTCTCAACCCGCCTGGCGATGGCCCTGCGCGTGCGCGAACTGGAACTGTCGGCGCTGCGCGAGCGTTTCGCCCGCAACGAAGGCATCGTCGCCCTGGCCACCCATGCGGCCTCGGTGGCGCACGAGCTGAACACCCCGCTGGCGACCATGACCCTGCTCGCCGACGATGTGGCCGAGCGCAGCGAAGAACCGGAAGTGCGCGAGGACATGGAAACCCTGCGCGAGCTGCTGGTGCAATGCCGTGAGCGCGTGCTGGCGCTGGCTGCACCGGCCTCCACCGACGGCCCCGGCCGCAGCCACTCCAGCGCCCAGCAGGTGCTGGAACAGTGGCGGCTGGTGCGCCCGACCATCGACCTGCACCGCAATGACGATGCACCGCTGCGCCTGCCGCTGGACCCCGGCGTCGGCCACCTGCTGATGGTGCTGCTGAACAACGCCGCCGATGCCGGCGAACAGGCCGGGCGACCGCGCGTGGACCTGGAGCTGCGCATCGACGGCGAGGATCTGATCGGCGAAGTGCGCGACTACGGCCATGGCTTCAACGCGCGCGCGGCGGTGCTGCCGGGCAAGCTGTTCGGCAGCAGCAAGAGTGAGGGCATGGGCGTCGGCCTGGCCCTGTCCCACGCCACCATCGAACGCCTGCAGGGCGAGATGTGGATGCGCCCGGCGCAAGGCGCCGGCAGCCGCGTCGGCTTCCGCCTGCCCCTGGCTCCCCACGAGGAAACCCCATGACTGCCTCAACCCTCGGCCTGCTGGTCGACGACGACGAACTGTACCTGCGCACGCTGCAGCGCAGCCTGGCCCGCAAGGGGCTGGAGACGCAGACCGCGCAGGATGCCGCCAGCGCGCTGGCCCTGGCCCGCCAGCACCCGCCCGCGTTCGCCTTGATCGACCTGAAGCTGGGCAGCGATTCCGGGCTGGCGTTGATCCAGCCATTGCGCGCCCTGCGCGCGGACATGCGGATCCTGCTGGTGACCGGCTACGCCAGCATCGCCACCGCGGTGGAGGCGATCAAGCTGGGTGCGGATGATTACCTGCCGAAACCGGCGACGGTGCCGATGATACTGCGTGCACTGGGCGAGGAAGACGACGGCCCGGCCGATGACGGCGAAATGGAAGTGCCCGATGCGATGACGCCGATCAGCCGCCTGCAGTGGGAACACATCCAGCAGGCGATGCATGAGACGGGCGGCAACGTGTCGGCCGCCGCACGCCTGCTCGGCATGCACCGGCGCTCGCTGCAGCGCAAGCTGGCCAAGCGGCCGAGCCCGGAACGCGACCCGAGCCGCTGACGCGGCGAATCCGCCGGGCATGGCCCGGCGCGACCGGGGCAGGTTTCATCGCTACAATTGC
>NZ_JACVTV010000019.1:0-52603 GCF_016624625.1 Stenotrophomonas sp. S41
CGCGACCAAGCCCCCATGGATGGGTTTACGGCGTCCCCCTCAACCGGACCCGCCCCGCCAACCCACGGATAGCCGGCTTTTGACGTTGCCCTGGCTTCAAGCGGGTGCAGGGCTGCAAGCCCTGCAAAACAAACACCACCCTACTTCGCCTGCTCGCAGAACTTCTGCCGGTACTCCAGCGCCTTCGGCATCAGCGCCTGCAGGTTCTGGATCCGCGTCCCCGGGTTGGGATGCGTCGAGGAAAACTCCGGCGGCGACTGCCCGCCACTCGCCTGCCCCATCCGCTCCCACAACGGCACCGCCTCGCGCGGGTCGAAACAGGCCGCTGCCGCCAGCATCAGCCCCACCTCATCGGCCTGGGTCTCATGGCTGCGCGCATACGGCAGCAGATAGCCATAGCCCATCGCCGACATCATCATCTGTTGCTGCTGCGCATCCATGCCGCTCGCCGCGCCTGCCACCTGGCCGATCTGCGTCAGCTTCTGCTGCGCCATCCGCTGCGCACCATGGCGCAGCAGCGCATGGGCAATTTCATGGCCCATCACCACCGCCATCGCATCGGTCGTGCGCGCCACCGGCACCAGGCCGGTGTACACCGCCATCTTGCCGCCCGGCAGGCAGAACGCGTTGGCCTGGTCGGACTGGATGACGTTGACCTCCCAGTCGAAATCACGCGAGAAATGCCCCGGCTGCACGCCGTGTTCCTGCGCCAGCGCGGTCTCCACCACGTCCACCTTGGCGATCAAGCGCTGCGCGATGGCGCGGATGTCACGCGAGATCTGCGCGTTCGGATCCAGCGGCCGCTCCTGCGACAGGATCTCCTGGTAGGCCTGCAGGCCCAGCGCCTTTTCCTGGCTGGCATCCAGCGTGCTGTCGATCAGCACCTTCTCGCCGGTATAGGGATCGACCGTGCGGTTGGAAAACCAGTAGAACGCCGCGTAGCCGGCCGCCAGCAGCAGCACCCACCAGCGGATGTTGCCGAACAGGCCGCGCCGGGGGCCCTGTTGCGGCGAGCGGGAAAAGGGATCGTTGCGCATCGACAGGTCTTCCAGCAGACCCCGCCGGCCGGCGGGCACGGCGCAATCTTAGTGCGCCGCCGCCCATGGCGGGTGAAGCCCGGCCCGCCTCAGATGCCGCGCACCAGGCGGAAGCCGATGCGCGCGCTGGTGGTGTCCGAATCCTGCGACTGGCGCCAGGCCGCGCGGGTCTGTTCCGGGGCATTGGCCCAGTTGCCACCGCGGATCACCCGCGAACGGCAGCCCGGGTTGAACCAGGCCGCACCATCGGACGGCGCGCGCCGGTAGCTGGCGTGCCAGCAGTCGGCCACCCACTCGCTGAGGTTGCCGGACAGGTCATGCAGGCCGAAGGCATTGGCCTGGAAGGTCGCCACCGGTGCCGGCCCCCACCAGCCATCGCCATAGCCGACGAAGGCGTTCTGCCAGTGCCGGCCCGACGGCGAGACGTCGCGGCTGCCGGTGTAGTTGCCGTTGCCTTCCGGCGGCAGGCCGGCATCGCCCCAGGGGTAGCGGCCGCTGTTGCCACCGCGCATCGCGTATTCGAACTCGGCTTCGCTGGGCAGGCGGTAGGAACGCCCGGTCTGCTCGGACAGCCACGTCGCATAGTTCTCGGCGTCGCGCACGCTCACATGCATCACCGGCGAATTGCCCATCGCCCGGCCGCCGTCGTAATCCGAGCGCCAGTCCACGCCGCTGCGGCGGATGAAGTTGCCGCTGCGCTCGTCGTAGACCACCGAATGGCCACGCCGCGTCGCGCGCGGACGGGCGTTGGTCGCCTTCACGTAGCGCTCGAAGTCACTCACGGTGACCTCGGTGATGGCCATCGCAAAGCCGCGTTCGAAGCGGACGTAGTGCGAGGGTCGCTCGGCGTCGCTGGCGCCGGGCTCGGTATCGCCGGCGCCCATCTGGAAGCCGCCATGCGGCACCACGATCATCTGCGGGCCGCGGCCGCCGTCACGCAACGCATCGCTGAACACCTGGCCCGGGCGGAAACTGCCGTAATGGGTGGCCAGGTCGATGCGCTCGCGCAGCTGTGCCACCACCGGGTCACCTGGCAGGGCGATGCGCAGGGCTTCGGCCAGCTTCTCGCGCGCCGGCTTCAGGCCCTGCGGGGTGGTCAGGTCGCGCAGGCCACCGTCGCGCAGCTGCACCAGGGCGGCGGCACGGATCTGTTCGATGCGCTCGAAGGCATCGGCAATCGTCGGCGAGGAATCGCGCACTTTGCTGGCCTCGGCCAGCCAGGCACCCGCACTGGCGAAGTCGCGCGCACGCGCGGCGTCCTCGGCACGGCGGATCAGCCCGCTCTCGGCCGCGGCCAGGCCCTGCCGCGCACGCTGGTTGTCCTCGTCCAGGGCCAGGGCTTCACGGAAGTTGGGAATCGCACCGTCGCCGTCTTCACCGATGCGGTCGGCACGCAGGTCCTCCTCACCAGCACGGTTGTAGGCCACCACGCGCTGCGCGGTCTCCACCCGGCCCTGCAGCGCGCGCACTTTCCCGTCCTTCGGGGCGAGGGTCAGCAGCACCAGCGCCTGGCGGCTGGCCTCGGCCAATGCTTCGCGCTGCTTCAGCGGCCGCGCCAGCAGCGCATCGGCCTGCTGCAGCAGGCGCTGCCGTGCACGCTGCAGGCCGGCGCGGGCCTGGCGATCGTCCGGATCGACCTCCTGCACGGCCAGCCACAAGGGAATGGCCGCCTCGGCATCCTCATAGAGGTGGTCGCGGGCGAAGGCCTGTTCGGCCGCGCGCCGCAGCTGTGCCTGGCTGCGCTGCTGCCGGTCCACCCGCGGCGGCGTCCACTGCTGGATGTCCTCGGCCGCATCATCATCGGCGATGGTCACCGTGCCCTGCCCCGGTGCCTGTGCCGGCTGCTCCCGGGCCGGGCGCTCGTCAGCGGCCCCGTCGGCGGGCACCGGAGGCGGCGGCGTGCAGCCAGCCAGGGCCACAGCCAGGGCGGTGCACAGCGCGGACGACAGCGGAAAACGCAAGCGGGAGCTCCTTCAACACGGACGCGGACCGACGTTAGGCTATTCTCCCCTGCCTGAGCAAACCCGAGTAGTAGGCCCTGACCCGTGGCAACCTGGATCACCACCCCCGCCGAGCTGGACACGTACCGCCAGCAGCGCCCGAGCCGCATCGGCCTGGACACCGAATTCATCCGTGAACGCACCTTCTGGCCGCAGCTTGCGCTGGTGCAGATGGCCGTCGGCGATGACATCCTGCTGATCGACCCGCTGATTCCCGGCATGCCCGAGGCGCTGGCGCCGTGGCTGGCCGATGAATCGATCACCAAGGTGATGCACAGCGCCAGCGAAGACCTGGTGGCCTTCAAGTGGACCTGCGGGGTGATGCCGCGGCCGCTGTTCGACACCCAGATCGGCGCGGCGCTGGCCGGCATCGGTGCCGGCATGGGCTACCAGAAGCTGGTGCAGGAAATCACCGGTGTCGCCCTGGCCAAGGGTGAAACCCGCTCGGACTGGATGCGCCGGCCGCTGTCCGAATCCCAGCTGCAGTACGCCGCCGACGATGTCGAGCACCTGTTCGCCCTGCATGATGCGATCGACGGCAAGCTGCAGGCGCTGGGCCGCCAGCAGTGGCTGCACGACGATGCCGAGCGTCTGCTGGCCAGTGTCGCCAACGATGAAGAGCGCTGGCCGCACCTGGGCATGCGTGCGGCGCAGTTCCTCGATGCACCGGCCCAGCACCGCCTGCTGCGCCTGCTGCGCTGGCGTGACGTGCAGGCCCGCAGCAGCGATCGCCCGCGCAGCTGGATCCTGGACAACGAACTGGCCGCCACCCTGGCGCGCACGCCGCCGGCCGATGCGGCCGCGCTGGGCAAGCTGTTCGAGCAGTTCCCGAAGGCACCGCGCAAGTTGGCCGGCGCGGTCTGGCAGGCGCTGTCCACGCCGCTGGACGACGAAGCCGATGCGCCGCTGGCCATGCAGGCCACCGACACCAACAAGCAGCTGGTGAAGAAACTGCAGGATGCGGTGGCCGAGCGCAGCCGCGAGCTGGGCCTGGCCGACGGCGTGCTGGCCTCGCGCAAGCATCTGGAAAGCTACCTGGAGCGCCGCCAGTGGCCGGCCGCCCTGGCCGGCTGGCGCCAGCAGGAACTGGAAGCCCGCCTGCAGGCCTTGCTGCCGGCACGTTGATGGCACGGCGCCGGCTCGTGCCGGCGCCATCCGCAGCGCAGCCCGGCTGGGTAGAGTCGACCGCTGGTCGACCATATACATCGCCCGGTAGAGTCGACCGTTGGTCGACTATCGCGCGCAGCGCGGGTATTCGCCTGCATCGTTCAAAGCAGTCGACTGACAGTCGACTCTACCTCGGCTCCGCCGCCTGCACCGTCGCTCAGACGTAACCGCGTTCCTTCAACCGGGCCCAGCGCTCCGGCCCGATCGCCCGGCGCATCCCGGGCAGCGGATCGATGCTGCCCGTGTTGTCGGCCACGGCCACCACGAAATCATCGGTGGTGTTGAGCAGTGCGCGGCGGTCGGGCGCGTCCAGCCAGGCCGCGACGCTCTTCAGCACCCGCTTGGCCGACACGTCGCTGCGGCGCAGCTCCATGTACTGCGAATGGCGCTTGCAGGCCTCGACCAGCGCCTCGTCATCGAACCACCATTCGCCCGCATCGCCCTGCCCGCCGCGCATCTCATCCGGCGCCCACAGGTAGTACGCCACATCCTCGCCACGCGACAGCACCGCTTCGCGGTATGACTGTCGGCCCCACACCAGGAACGGTGGCCAGGCCGCGGTGAAGTCGCTTTCGGTGAAGCACAGCAGCAGGCAGTACAGCGGTTCATCACGTGGGATGCGGGGCAGCTGCGCGGTGATCGCCTCGACCAATCGCCGCTCGACCTCGGCGGTGACCGTCGCCAGCGTCTCGCCCGGGCGTGGCCGCTGGTACTGCAGGCGGCGCTGGCCGGTGGCGCGGCCATTCCTGTCCAGGTACTCCAGCACGATGCGGTCGAGCTGGCCGGCATCGTCATAGCTGTAGACATCCTGGCACCACCACGTGCGCCCCGCCGTGCTCCAGTTGCACATCACTTCACGCAGCAGGCGGTCGCCTTCCCAGTGGTAGGTGCGGTCGATGCCGCGCCCCTCGTCCACCAGGTCCAGCGCCTGCAGTCGACCCTCTTCCTCGCGGAATTCCCAGGCGGCGCTGATCCGGCCACCGTCATGGAAGCTGAGGTACTGGCGACGACCCGGTGCATGCAGCCACACGGCGATGCAGCCGGACGGGCTTCGCTCGAACACGATGCGCCCCGCCTCATCCAGGCCGTGCTGCACGTGCTTGCGCGCATCCACCTTCGCTTCGGCCACCCAGCGCGGCGGCGGCGTGCCGCTGGATTCGCGCGGGAACGGTGTGATGTACCCCATCGATGCGGTCGCCCAGCGCCAGCTGACCACCTGGGTTTCGCAGCGCGCCTGCAGCGCGAGGGCGGCAGCGGGTTCGGCATGGGCCTGGTACAGCGCCTTGAGCATGGTCGAGATCCATTCAACACGGCGCGCGACCATAGCATGTGCGACCGCGCCGTCATGGCACGCAGGTCGCGGAAACGACAACGCCCCGCGGGTGCGGGGCGTTGCCGGGTGCTGCATGGAACCGGTGCTTACCAGTTCATGTTCAGCGAGACACCCACGGTGCGCGGTTCGTTGTAGACCGCGGCCATGTAGTTCTCGATCACGCCCTTGAGGTTCTTCTCGTTGGTGATGTTGCGCGCGAACAGCGCCACTTCGTAGGCACCGTAGTTGCCGGAGTAGCCCAGCTTCAGGCCGCCTTCGAAATCACCCTTGGAGTTGAACTCCTTGCTGTCGTACAGGACGAAGCTGGTGTAACCCTGCTTGTTCCAGTCGGTGGACACGAACATGGTGCCGGCATCGCTGACCGGGAAGTCATAACGCGCAGCGAAGTTCACGTTGTACTTCGGCGCGTTCGGCAGCGGGTTGCCGTCGATCTGGGCGAAGGTGTTCGCACCGACCTTGATGGTCGGGTCGTTCACGGTGCACACCACGGCGCCGTTCAGCGCGCAGACCTGCGCATACACGCGCTTGTCCTGGATCTCGCTGTGCAGCAGGCTCAGGCCGGCGCTCAGGGTCAGGTTCGGGATCGGGCGCAGTTCCATGTCGGCTTCAAAGCCGTAGGCCTTGGCCTTGTCGGCGTTGAACAGCACGCCGTTGCCGTCCGAATCGTTGCCGTTGAGCTGGATGTCGTTGACGGTGTAGGTGAACGCGGTGGCGTTCAGGCGCAGGCGGTTGTCCCACAGGCTGCTCTTCACGCCCGCTTCCCACGACAGGATCGTTTCCGAATCGGCGGTGGTGAAGTCGGCGTTGAACACGGCCGAACGGCCCTGGATGGTCGGGCCACGGAAGCCACGTGCCACCTTCGCGTAGACGCTCACGTTCGGGGTGAACTGGTACATCGCGCTCAGGTCCCAGCTCGGGGTGGTGTCGGACATCTTCACGTCCGTACGGCCCTTGTAGGTGACCACGCCAGCAGCGGTGTCAGCGGTCTTCAGCAGGCGGGTGTGCTTCTCGTCCTTGGTCTGGCGCAGGCCGGCGGTGATGCTGAACTTGTCGGTGAAGGCGTAGCTGATCTGGCCGAAACCGGCCCACGAGGTGTTCTTGTTGCGCAGGCGCACCCAGTTGTTCGGGTTGCGGGCCGCGCCCTGCAGGAACCACGCGCGCTGGTAGAAGTCGGTGGTGTCGCTGCCGTTGAAGTAGAACGCGCCGGCCTGCCACTGCAGGGCGTTGTCGTCATGGCTGGCCAGGCGGAATTCCTGGGTCCACTGGTCCAGGTCGCGGATCTGGCCCATCGACTGGCCGTAGCCGTTCGGCACGCCGTTGACCGGGAAGTTCACCGCGGCGCCGCCGTCGGTGTCGCCACGGCTGTAGCCGGAAGTGGTTTCGTAGGCGGTGATCGAGGTGAAGTCGACCGCGCCGAAGTCATAGCGCGCCTTCACCGAGCCGCCGTAGGTCTTGTAGGCCTGCGGGTTGTTGTCGGCTTCGTCGTAGGCGACCTTGTCGCGCGGCACGTCGGTCTGGTTCGAGCCCTTGGTCAGCGCGTTGCGCAGGAACAGGGTCGAGGTACCTTCGTAGTCGCGGGCGTGGGCCGAGGCCAGGATCGAGAACTGGTCGCTCGGGGTCAGCAGCAGCTGCGCGCGCACGTTGCGGTCGTCGAAGCCGCCCATGGCGTTCTTCTTCGGGCTGACCGTGCCATCGGCGCTGGGGCCGGTGTAGGTGTTGTCGACGTAGTCGTCGCGGTGCTGGTACAGGGCCGACACGCGGAACGCGGCGACATCGTTGATCGGGCCGCCGAAGCCGCCGTCGATCGACACGCTGTTGTAGCTGGCATAGCTGGCGCTGACGCGGCCGCTGTAGTCTTCGCTCGGCTTGATGGTGTCGAACTTGACGATGCCGGCGGTGGTGTTGCGGCCGAACAGCGAGCCCTGCGGGCCGCGCAGCACTTCCACCTGGTCCACGTCATAGACCGGGTTGGACTTCAGCACCACGTGTTCCAGCACCACGTCGTCCTGGATGATCGACACCGGCTGCGAGGCACCCAGGTAGAAGTCGATGTTGCCCAGGCCGCGGATGTAGAAGCGCGGGAAAATGCGGCCGGTGGTGGTTTCCGCATACAGGCTCGGCACGCGGCCGGACAGCGCCAGCAGGGTGTCGTCGCCGCCGGCTGTGAAGTCACGCATGCGCTCGCCCTGCACCACGCCCACCGACACCGGCACTTCCTGCAGGTTCTGTTCGCGGTGCTCGGCGGTCACGGTGATCGTGTCCAGCGCGGTCGCGCTCGGCGCGTGGTCCTGCGCGGCGGCGCCGAAACTGGCGGCCAGGGCCAGGCCCGCACAGGCCAGGGCCAGCGGATGGCGACGGAAGGAAACAACGGACGACATGCCCGACGAACGGCGGGAATCGGTATGGGAAGGCATCGAGAGCTCTGAGGAGGCATCCGTGCGGCCTGCGCGAGCCGGGCGGTAGAAAAGGGAGACGCTGCGCAAGCGTTCATTATCGCCCGAATTGTTACGATTTCGTTGCGCACCCCGTCGCAGTCAGGTTGCCGCCCGCTGCGGCAAAGTGGGAGGCGGCAGCCGATGCCACCGCCCCCCGGGCCCTGCTCCCCTTACGCGCCTGCGCCCACCGGCGTGCGATCCAGCACGAAGCGGCCGGCGGCATCCTGCAGCGCATGCGCCTGGCTGCTCATCGCCCGTGCCGAAGCCGACGCCTCCTCCACCAGTGCCGCGTTCTGCTGGGTCACGCCGTCCATCTGCACGATGCTCTGGTTGACCAGCTCGATGCCGGCGGCCTGTTCCTGGCAGGCATGGGCGATCTCGCCCACCAGACCACCGAGCTCGGTCACCGACGCCACCACGTCCTGGATGGTCCGCCCGGCATCACCGGCCAGCACGTTGCCTTCGGCCACCCGGGCCACCGAATCCTCGATCAGCCCCTTGATCTCCGCGGCAGCCAGCGTGGAACGCTGCGCCAGCGCGCGGACCTCGCTGGCCACCACCGCGAAGCCACGGCCTTCCTCGCCCGCCCGCGCCGCTTCGACCGCGGCATTCAACGCCAGGATGTTGGTCTGGAACGCGATGCCATCGATCACCGCGATGATCTCGGCGATGCGCCGCGAGGCGGCATCGATCAGGCCCATCGTGGCCTGCATCTCCGCCATCGCCGCGCCACCGCGCCCGGCAACCTGTGCGGCCTCGCTCGCCAGCCGGTCGGCGCGGCGCGCATGGTCGGCGTTCTGGCGCACGGCCGAGGTCATCTCCTCGATCGACGCCGCCGACTCTTCCAGGTTGGCCGCCTGCTGTTCGGTGCGACGGGACAGATCGTCGTTGCCGGCGGCGATCTCCGCGGCCGCCAGGCTCACCGCGCCGGCCGCCTGCTGGATGCGGCCGACGATGCCGGTCAGCGCCCCAACGGTAGCGTTGGCGTCCTCGCGCATGCGCGCGAACACACCTTGCGACTGCCCGTCGATGCGGTGCCGCAGGTCACCCTCGGCGAGGTTGCGCAGCAGACCCGAGAGCGCCATCAGGTTCTCATCGGCCGTGCCCATCACGCTGTTGAGGCCCTGCACCATCTGCCGGAAATCGTTGGCGAAGGCCTGCGCATCACCGCGCACGCTGAAATCGCCGGCGGCAGCGGCGGCCACCAGGCGCTTGATCTCGCCATTGATGCCCTGCAGCTTCGAACGCACGCCATTGAGCGCGCCGGTGATCGCCACCTGCTCACCGGGCAGCACGTCCATCGTCTGCTGCAGGTCGCCCTCGGCGTAGCGCTCGACCAGGGCGACCATGCACTGCTGGGTCTGCAGGTGCGCGGCCACCAGCGCATTGGTACCGGCCACCATGGTGCGGAATTCACCCTCGAAGGCCTGCTCGTCGATGCGATGGCTGACCACGCCGGCGGAATGGCGTTCGCCCATCACCGCCTGCGCCTGCAGTATTTCCCGCAGCTTGGAACGCATCTGCTGCAGCGACCCGAGCACGCGGCCGACTTCGTCATCGCGGCGCACCTCGATCTCGCGGTCCAGGCGACCGCTGGCGACATCGCGCGCGACCTGCGCGGCCGCAGCCAGCGGACGGCCCAGCAGCTGGCGCACCACCAGCACGATCAGGGTCACCACCGTCGCCAGTGCCAGCGCCGAGATCAGCGCGATGCGCAGCATCAGGCCGTTGAGTACCTCGTCCAGCACCGACTGCGGTTCAAGGCCCAGCACCAGCCACTGCCAGGCGCCGTAGCGCTGCGCCGAGACAAACCAGGCCTGCTCGGTGCCGCCAGCGGCCGGGCGCAGGTGCAGGCGCGCCTGCGTGCTGCTGCCGTCCAGCAGCGCCTGCAGCGCGGGCAGATCCTGCGCGGCCACCTGTTCCTGCAGTACGCCACCCTCACCTTCCGCGGCGGCCAGCACGCGGCCGCGCTCCTTGCCTGCGCGGGTGTCCACCACGATGAAGCGCCCTTCGCGGCCCAGCGTGGCCTCGCGCAGGCGCGTCTTCAGCGCGGCCAGGCCCTGCGAATAGTCCTGGCCGACGAAGGCGATGCCGGCCACGCTGCCATCGGCAGCGAGGATCGGCATGTAATGGGTCATGTAGTCGGTGCCGAACAGATGCGCCGGGCCGGTATAGCCCTGCCCCGCGCGCACCCGTGCATAGGCCGGATTGGCGTGATCGAGCACAGTGCCGAGCACGCGCTCGCCCTGCGCATTGCGCAGCGAGGTGGCGACGCGCACGAAGTCATCGCCATCGCGCACGAACACCGTGGCCACGCCACCGGTGGCGTCGGCGAAGCGATCGACTTCGGTCGACGTCGGCCCGATCGACTGGCTGCCCAGCCGCAGGGTCGGCGCGCTGCGGCCGACCACGTCGATGGGCGCAGCGCCATCGGCCTGTGCCTCGCCCTGCGGCAGCATCGCGCGGAAGGTGCCGGCGATGCGCTCGGTGCTCTCGCTCAGGCTGCGGTCGTACAGCTGCACCGAATCGCGCATCAGCACGGTGGCGGTGTCCAGGCCGGCGCTCACGCGCTGCTGGTAGCTGTCGGCGGTATCGCGGTAGATCAGGATCGCCAGCGCAGCGAAAGCGACGGTGGTGATCGCGGCCATCAGCAGCGCCAACCGCGAGGCGATGGTCAGCGAACGGTACGGGGGCGAGGCGGAAAAACGGGATGCAGCGGGGGTCATCATGGGAAAACAGATCCGTGGAAGGGAGCGCTCGAAAGCGTCCCCTGTTAACGGCACCGTTCCGGTCCTCTTTACGCCTCCCGCCTAGCCGGATCTGGCTATTGACGCTGCCAAGCCATTGATTCAGAAACCTTGTTCAGCTTCGCCACTGGCGTCGGTGGGCCCGGGGCCCAGCACCGTGCGCTCGCCGGGAATGCCATCGGCGCCTACGGTCGCTACCGCATGCAGCTGGTCCAGGCGGACGCGGCGCTCGCCGTCGGGCGCATCCAGCAGCAGGAATTCCTCCTTCTCCGCAGTGCTGACGGTGGTCCGCGCACGCGCTACGAAGCGGCTGCCATCGCGCAGTTCGACCTGCAGCAAGGCGTGGTGCAGGCAGGCGATTTCCAGCACATCGTGCAGGTCGCACTCGATCGGGCGGTAATCGGTCATGGGGCGTCCCTCGGCGGTGAAGGTGCCCAGCCTGCCACGGCTGCCGGGTCGCTGCTTGGCAAGCCCCGGAGGCAGCGCTACACTGGATGCGCCGTGGGGCCATAGCTCAGCTGGGAGAGCGCGTCGTTCGCAATGACGAGGTCAGGAGTTCGATCCTCCTTGGCTCCACCACTATTCAGAGAAGCCCGTAGATCCCAGCGATCTGCGGGCTTTTTCTTTGGGCCGCCGTCGCGGTGGCGGTCACCCATCCCCACGCCCTGCGCTAGGATCATCATCTCGACACCTACCGAGGATGCACGGATGCATGCAGTCACTGCCCTGCTGGCGCTGGTCGCGCTGGCCGTTCCCGCCGCCCCTGCACTCGCCGCCGATGCCGCGCCGGAAGACAGTGCACAGTGGGGCCTGCGCAAGGAAAGCCCGATCAAGGTATGCCAGCCTGCTGGCCAGCAGGCCTATCTCGAACAGCTGGTCTGCAGCGACCAGACACGCCCGCGTTTCGAGCGTGGCGGCAACGTCGGCAGCCTCAATCCACCGTCCAGCGACCGTGCCGTCAGCGCACGTCAGTTCGAGGCGATGATGACCTTCGCGCCGCTGGCCGAAGGCACGCCCGACTACCACGTCATCGACCGTTACGACGTGCACTGCGGCGAGACCGCCACCGCGGTCTACATGGACATGTACCACTGCCCAGCCGTACCTGTGCCGCGCGCGCCTGCCGGGTTCACGCTGCAGGACTGAACGCCCGGGCAGCCACAACCGTCGCCGCCCTCAACCCGGCTCCTGGCTCCCATCCTTGCGCCGCGGCCGGCGCGAATGCGCGTCATCCACCTGCTGGTCCTGCTGGCCGGGCCGCTGCTTTGCCACCTCGTCCTGACGGCGGTCCTGGCGGCTTTCCTCGGCACCTTCGCGGGCCTGCTGCTGGTTGGGGTTCTGCTTGTCGTTCATGGGGGCGCTCCGGCCGGCAACAGGCCGGCCCGGTCAACGCACGCTAGACGCGCGCCGGTGATGCGATGGTCAGGCCGCCGCGAGCGCCGCGTGCAGGGCGCCTGCGGCTCAGGCCTGCACGCACTCGCGCACCGCGAACGGATGTCCGCAGGCACTGCATTCGGAATGACCGAAGGCCAGTTCCAGCAGCTGCTCGGCGCGGGTATCGCCATCGCCGCGCACCTGCTGCAGCAGCCACTGCTCGGCCACGCCGACCGGTTCACCGGGCAGCAGCGCAGACGTCGCCGACGGGGCACCGAACACCGGATCCTCATGGCAGACATACGGGGCTTCAACATTCAGCGTGCAGTACAGATCGGCCGAACAGGCCACGCACTCCCCCACGATCTCGCCCTCGGCAAGCCGGTCCAGGTGCTGTGACCAGGCTTTTTCACCACTCAGCCCCAGCCAGGCCTGGCGCAGCCAGCCACGCTCACCATGCCCATCCTGCGACAGCGGCACCGCCTCCCGACCACTGCCCCGCAGGCGCTTCTGCACCTTGCTGCGCAACGCCTGGATGACATCACCGTGCGGCACCAGTCCCGGGTCGCCCACGTCCGAGCCGGCGACGATCGCACCGGCCAGCAGCAAGGCATCATCACTGTCGCTGCGCCCGGTCTGCCGTGCGATCGAGAGCAGCACCGGCAGTGCGGCGTGGCTGGCCGGGTAGACCGTGCCCTGGTGGCACAGATGCGACCAGATGTCGTTCCAGTCCTGCTGGTGCTGCGGGTCCATCAGCGCGGCCAGCAGTGCACCCGCTTCAGAGGCGTCGCCATAGGCACACTGCAGCGCGCCCCAATCGATGGCATGAACGTCGGCGGTCCTTGGCATGTCCTTCCCTGGTCGATGCGATAGGCGCCCAGCATGACCCATCGGCGGGCCGATTGGACAGCGCGCTTGTGGCTGCAACCCGCGCGCGGCCACAATCGGCACATCCACCGACGCACAAGGAAGCGCCATGAATCGCCCCGCCCTGCTGGCTTCACTGCTGGTCCCGTTGCTGCTGACGACCGGCTGCGCCCATCGCCTGGCCGCCGCGCCGCCGCCGGTGTCCGGCTACATCGGCAACTACGAAGCCGTGCGTGCCGCGCAGGACGATCCGGCGCGCGGCATTTCCGGCACCTTCGCCATGAGCGTGCAGGCCGTCGGCAGCGACGGTGGCCGCATCTACCTCAACAGCGAACGCGACTACCGGCACCCGCTGAACATCACCCTCAGCATGGATGCCGCGCTGCGCCCCGCACTGGAAGAAGCGCTGGGCCTGAAGCTGGACTACCTGCAGAACCGCCGCCTGCTGGTAGGCGGCACCGCGCGCCGGGTCCGCATCGACTTCATCAACGCCAGCGGCCAGCCCAGCGGCAAGTACTACTACCAGACGCAGATCAGCGTCAGTGATCCACGCCAGGTGCGTTTCGCCCCGTGAGTGCGCGCGGCAGCGCACTGCGGGCGCTTGATTTCGATGCCGCCGACGGCAGCATCGGCCTGGGTGAGCTGCCGCTGAGGATCGGGCCGACGCTCACGCTGGCACAGGCCCACGCGGGTTTTGCCGCGCTGCTGCAGGACAGCCGCGACCTCGGCAACGGCTACCAGTGGCTGCACCTGCGAAGCCTGCAGCTGCAGGGCGTGCCGGCGGCAGTCGCCCTGTGCTTCCACGGGCAGGCGCTGTCGATGCTGTCCATCGGCGTGCAGCTGCCCGGCGCGCCGATGGAAGACGGCTGGCCCACCCAGGCCGCCATCGATGCCGAAGTCACGTTCATGCGCCGTGCCCTGGCCAAAGCGCTGGGACACCCGCTCAACGCCGGCCGCGCCCGTTTCGAGTGGGGCGAGGCCTGGGCAGTGTTCGACCCGAAGGGCTTCATGGCCAGCAGTGGGTTGTCCTACCGCTAGCGCGGCGCCCTGCCCGGCCGAATCGCCGTGGCAGGTTCAATCAAGCTTCACCACCAGCTTGCCGAAGTTGCGCCCCTGCAGCAGGCCGAAGAAGGCTTCCGGGGCACGCTGCAATCCTTCCACCACGTCCTCGCGGTACTGGATGCGCCCTTCGCGCAGCCACTGCGCCATCTCGCGCTCGAATTCCGGCCACAGGTGCTTGAAGTCATGCACGATGAAGCCGCGCACGGTCAGCCGCTGGCGCAGGATCTGGCTGAACAGTGCTGGCAACCGGTCCGGACCCGGTTGCTCGACACCGCGTGCGTTGTAGGTGGCGATGGTGCCGCAGACCGGAACACGCGCGAAATCGTTGAGGAGAGGCAGCACCGCGTCCAATACATGGCCGCCGACGTTCTCGAAGTAGACGTCGATGCCATCCGGCACCGCGTCGCGCAGCTGCGCGGCGAAGTCTGGCGCGCGATGGTCCAACGCCACGTCCACGCCCAGCGTGTGCAGGTAGGCCTGCTTGGCTGCACCCCCGGCGATGGCCACCACACGCGCGCCCTGCAGGCGCGCCAGCTGGGCAACGGTGGCGCCGACCGGCCCGCTCGCCGCCGCCACCACCAGCGTCTCGCCCGGCTTCAAGCGGGCAATTTCATGCAGGCTGGAATACGCGGTGAAGCCAGGCATGCCGAACACGCCCAACGCCGTGCTCAGCGGCAACCCGGCCACGTCGAGGCGGCGTCCCACCGCGGCGGCCGGCAGCACCGCATGGGTCTGCCAGCCACCCGGTGCCAGCACATGGTCACCCACGGCAACATCGGCCACGGTGGACTGCAGCACCTCAGACACGGTCTGCCCTTCCATCACCGCGTCCAGCGCGACCGGCGCAGCATAGGACGGGCCATCGTCCATGCGTCCGCGCATGTACGGGTCCAGCGACAGGTAGCGGTTGCGCAGCAGCACCTCGCCTGGCTGCAGTGCCGGCAGCGGGGCCTGCTCCAGGCGGAAATTGGCGTCGGTCGGCGCTCCCTGCGGGCGTGAGGCCAGGACGATGCGCGTGGTGTTGGTCGGGGTATCGGACATGGCAAGGGTCTCTGCTGCGGGCAGCATCGAAAAGGGAACGCCGACGGTACGCCTCCGCCACGGCCCTGGGCGGCGGCGGAAACAGCGTTCCACCGGCCGCCGCACACGCAGCCCGACACAGCCCCTGCCACTGCGACTTTGCCGATATCGGCGCACCGCTGATTTCCGTCGCGGAGCACGCTCGCGGGGCATGCCCCCGCGCTACCTGCATCCCCCGCCAACCCGCCGCGCGCAATCCGCCGCGCACGCAGGATCAAGCACTTGCGCGCGCGCAGACGGCAATGTGAAGGTTTTTTGCCAAAACGCTTGCCGAATGCGGTCTACCTCCGTAACATGCGCGTCCTCGGCAGCGACCTCGCTGCAACGAAACAAGTGGCCGAGTAGCTCAGTTGGTAGAGCAGGGGATTGAAAATCCCCGTGTCGGCGGTTCGATTCCGTCCTCGGCCACCACTTTCGAAGGCCTGCAGAAATGCAGGTCTTTTTTTTCCGGCCACTGCGTCCGCGCGGTTGGCCTGCCAAACTGGCCGAGTAGCTCAGTTGGTAGAGCAGGGGATTGAAAATCCCCGTGTCGGCGGTTCGATTCCGTCCTCGGCCACCAGTTTGAAGACCTGCAGAAATGCAGGTCTTTTTTTTTGCCCATTCGCGACATTCACACCCCACCGCCGCCACTCGCCTACGCTCGAAGCTCTCGCCCGGAGCCTGCCCATGCCGATGCGCCTGCGCCCTGCCCTCCTGACCTGCCTGTTGACCTGCCTGCTGCTGGCCGCCGCGCCCGCGTTCGCTGCCGAACCCGTGCGCGCCGTCGAGGCCCTGGACATCGACCGCTATGCCGGCCAATGGCACGAAATCGCGCACCTGCCGGTGTCGTTCCAGAAGCAGTGCGTGGGCGAGATCACCGCCAACTACGGGCTGCGCCGCGATGGCCGCATCAGCGTCACCAATGCCTGCCGCAACCGCGAGGGCGAACGGGTGGTGGCCGATGGCGTGGCACGCCCGGTGGAAGGCCAGCCCGGCCAGCTGCAGGTGCGCTTCGCCCCGGACTGGCTGAGCTGGGTCCCGCTGGTCTGGGCCGACTACTGGGTCATCGCGCTGGACCCGGAGTACCAGTGGGCGGTCGTTGGTGAACCCGACCGCAGGTATCTGTGGATCCTCTCGCGCCTGCCGGAGATGGACCGCACGCTGTTCGAGCAGCTCAAGGCCAAGGCCGAAGCGATGGGCTACGACCTGGCGCCGCTGAAGATGATGGCCCCGCTGCGCGATCCCGCGCCCACGTCGACCGACTGAACCCGGACCCTCCCGCCACGCCCGGAGCATCCTGGTGGGCGCTTCGCGCGCGACTGCGGGCCGCGCCCCTACGGTTGATGTTCACGCGCTACCCTCTGCGACGGGTCGCCACGGGCGATCCATTCCACCATACGCCGTAGTATGCTTACCCCACGCACCCCCTATAAAGGACCTGCGCCCATGCTCCACCGTTTCCGTTTCGCCTTGATCGTCCTGTGCACCCTGGCCCTGGCTGCTTGCAGCGATGGCATCGTCAAGCGTGTTTCGGAACCGGCGGCCAGCCTGCAGCAGCTCACCGTGGGCGCCGACGGCAACTGGACCGTGGCCCTGCGCCTGCAGAACTACAGCTCGATGCCCATGACCTTCGACGATGTCTCGCTGACCCTGACCGTCGGCGACACCGAAGCGGGCACCCTGCAGGCCAAGCCGGCCATCTCCATCGGCGGCACCTCGGCCGACGTCATCAACCTCAACCTGGTGCCCAGCTCCGGCGCGCGCCTGGTCGTGGCCGACGCCCTGGCTGGCAACCGCACCCTGGCCTATGGCCTGAAGGGCACGGTGGCCGCCACCCCGCAGGAAAAGAAGCAGCGCAGCTTCGACATCAGCGGCCGCAGCACCCTCAACCAGGCGCCGGGCCTGCCGGGCGTGCTGCGCTGAGATTCCCCATTCGCCGCGGCATTGCCTGCCGCGCCCTTTTGTCCTGATCGAGACGTCACCGATGAGCAGCTACACCGCCCCGCTTTCCGACCTCCGTTTCGCCCTGCACGACGTGCTCAAGGTCGAACCGCTGTTCGCCCGCCTGGGTTTCACCGACGCCACCGCCGACGTGGTCGATGCCGTGCTGGAAGAAGCCGGCCGTTTCAGCGCCAGCGTGCTGGCACCGCTCAACAGCGTGGGCGACGAGATCGGCTGCGTGCTCGACCAGGCCACCGGTGAAGTGACCACCCCGCCCGGCTTCAAGCAGGCCTACGACCAGTTCGTCGATGGCGGCTGGACCGGCCTGACCGCCGCACCGGAGCTGGGTGGCCAGGGCCTGCCGCACACCCTGGGTGTGCCGCTGAACGAAATGATCAACGCCGCCAACCTGGCGTGGGGCAATTTCCCGCTGCTCTCCCACGGCGCCATCGAAGCGCTGAAGCAGCACGGCGAGGCCTGGCAGCACGACGCCTTCCTCAAGCCGCTGATCGAAGGCCGCTGGACCGGCACCATGTGCCTGACCGAACCGCATTGCGGCACCGATCTGGGCCTGCTGAAGACCAAGGCCGAACCGAATGCCGATGGCAGCTACTCGATCACTGGCACCAAGATCTTCATCACCGCCGGCGAGCACGACCTGACCGGGAACATAATTCACCTGGTGCTGGCCAAGCTGCCCGACGCCCCTCCGGGTGCAAAGGGCATCTCGCTGTTCGTCACCCCCAAGTTCAAGGTCGACCGCGACGGCAACGTCGGCGAGCGCAATGCACTGCGCTGCGGCTCGATCGAGCACAAGATGGGCATCAAGGGTTCGGTCACCTGCGTGATGAACTTCGACGGTGCGCAGGGCTACCTGGTCGGCCAGCCGCACAAGGGCCTGCAGGCGATGTTCACCATGATGAACACCGCACGCCTGGGCGTCGGCCTGCAGGGCATCGGCCTGTCCGAGCGCGCCTACCAGAACGCGCTGAAGTACAGCCGTGAGCGCCTGCAGTCGCGCGCGCTCAGCGGCGCCAAGTTCCCGGAGAAGGCGGCCGACCCGATCCTGGTGCACCCGGACGTGCGCCGCATGCTGCTGACCATCAAGTCGCTGGTCGAAGGCAGCCGCCTGCTGGCCCTGCATGCGGCCACGCTCATCGATGTGGCGCACAGCGCCGACGATGCCGCCGAGCGTGAGCGCGCCGACACCCTGGTCAGCTTCCTCACCCCGATCTCCAAGGCCTGCCAGACCGAATGGGGCATCGAGAACACCTACAACGCCCTGCAGTGCTTCGGTGGCCACGGCTACATCCGCGAGCACGGCATGGAGCAGCTGGCCCGCGACGCGCGCATCACCACGCTGTATGAAGGCACCACCGGCATCCAGGCGCTGGACCTGATCGGCCGCAAGACCGCCGCCAGCCAGGGCGCCGGGCTGAAGCTGATGCTGGCCGAGATCGAAGCGTTCGCGAAGGAACACGAAGGCAACGAGGCGCTGGCCGAGTTCATCGGCCCGCTGCAGGCCAAGGCCGCCGAGTGGGGCAAGCTGACCATGGACGTGCTCAAGCGCGCCGCCGGCAACCCGGACGAACTGGGCGCGGCCAGCTACGACTACCTGTTCTATTCGGGTTACGTGGTGCTGGCCTACTGGTGGGCCCGCAGCGTGGCCGCCGCCGACGCCAGCGCGCACGGCGCCGCCTTCGCCCAGGGCAAGCGCGAAACCGCCCGCTTCTACTTCGCCCGCGTCCTGCCGCGCACCCTCGCCCACGCCGCCGCCATGCAGGCCGGCGCCGCCCCGCTGATGGCCATGGACGACGAGCGCTTCGGCGCTTGAGCCCATGGGGTCGGAGCCCTCGACCCTCTGCCTGGAGGAGAGCCCCCCTTTGTTAAGGGGGGCGCGCCAACGGCGCGGGGTATAGGAGGAATGCGCGGGCACCCCAGCACGCCAGCGGCGGGATGGGGTGCGGCGCGCCAACGGCGCGGGGGATAGGAGGAATGCGCGGACCCGAATCATTGCGACCTGGATATCTCCCTCCAGGCGATATCCAAATCGCAATGATTCGGGTATAAGCTGTTTTCCCGATGGAGACAGACACTACACGCTTGGGTCTGATCGAAGCCGGAGCCTCGATTTCTGCTCCGGGCGCCGCGTCATCGCCCAATACCAGCCCGCTGCATCGCCCCGGCACCGTCCGCCTGCTCTCGCTTGACGCCCACGGACGCGTCCTGGATTGGATCACCTGGCAGGACGCCGCCTGTCTCTACGCCCGCAATGCGGTGTCCTGGACACTGGGCGACCCGTGCCTGCACATCCACGGCGGCACCAACCGGCTCAGCGGCCTGCAGAGCGGCATGGACCTGCATCCGATCATCGCCGCCCGCGGCCACGCCCGCTCGCGCGCCCCGGACCCCACGCCGAACCTGACCAACCCGGCCCTGTTCGCCCGCGACGCCCACCTGTGCCTGTACTGCGGCCAGCAGTTCAACCGCCCCACCCTCACCCGCGACCACGTCATGCCGCTGTCCAAGGGCGGCCTGGATTGCTGGGAAAACGTGGTCACCGCCTGCTTCCAGTGCAACTCGCGCAAGAGCAACCGCACCCCGCAGCAAGCCAACATGCCCCTGCTGGCCATCCCCTACCGGCCCAGCTGGATCGAGCACCTGATCCTGTCCAACCGCAACATCCTGGCCGACCAGATGGCCTTCCTGAAGGCGCAGCTGCCCAAGCGATCCAAGCTCAGCACCTGAACACCGGCACCGGCAACCCTCACCGTCCTGTCACGGGCGGCGGCGTTTGCTTGCCCCACCCCCGATTGAGGGCGAAAATGGGCGTTCAGAATAAGTGCGAACACGATGATCGACTCTGCCCGCTATCCCCGCCTCGCGCGCATCCAGACGCCCGATGACCTGCGTACGTTCGACGAATCCGAAATGCGCGCGGTCGCCGATGAACTGCGCGCCTACCTGATCGAATCGGTGGGCAAGAGCGGTGGCCATTTCGCTGCCGGCCTGGGCGTGATCGAACTCACCGTGGCCCTGCACTACCTGTACCAGACCCCGCACGACCAGCTGGTCTGGGACGTCGGCCACCAGACGTACCCGCACAAGATCCTCACCGGCCGCCGCGACGAGATCCACACCGTCAAGCAGAAGGACGGCGTGGCGCCGTTCCCCAAGCGCGAGGAAAGCGAGTACGACACCTTCGGCGTCGGCCATTCCTCCACCTCGATCTCGGCGGCGCTGGGCATGGCCATCGCGCGCCAGTCGCAGGGCGATGACCGCAAGGTCGTGGCCGTCATCGGCGACGGCGCGATGACCGCCGGCATGGCCTTCGAGGCGCTGATGCATGCCGGCGGCATGGATCCGGAACCGAACCTGCTGGTGATCCTCAACGACAACAACATGTCGATCTCCGAGGCCGTCGGCGGGCTGACCAAGATGCTCGGCCGCGCCACCGGCAGCCGCACGCTCAACGCGCTGCGCGAAGGCGGCAAGAAGATCCTTGGCGACAAGAAGAACAATCCCGCGCGCTTCGTCAAGCGCTGGGAAGAACACTGGAAGGGCATGTTCGTGCCGTCCACCATGTTCGAGGAAATGGGCTTTCACTACACCGGCCCCATCGACGGCCACGACATGCCCGCCCTGCTGTCCACGCTGAAGACGCTGCGCGCCTCCAAGGGCCCGAAGCTGCTGCACGTGATGACCACCAAGGGCAAGGGTTACGAGCCGGCCGAGGGTGACCAGATCGGTTACCACGCGGTCGGTCCGTTCGATCCGGACAAGGGCCTGGTCGCCAAGACCGGCGCCAAGAAGCCGACCTATACCGACGTCTTCAGCGACTGGCTGTGCGATGCCGCCGCCGCCGAGCCGCGCCTGTACGGCATCACCCCGGCGATGCGCGAAGGCTCCGGCCTGGTGCGCTTCAGCAGGGAGTACCCGCAGCGCTACTTCGACGTGGCCATCGCCGAGCAGCATGCGGTGACCCTGGCCGCGGGCATGGCCACCCAGGGTGGCAAGCCGGTGGTGGCGATCTACTCCACCTTCCTGCAGCGCGCGTACGACCAGCTCGTGCATGACGTGGCCATCCAGGACCTGGACGTGCTGTTTGCGATCGACCGCGCCGGCGTGGTCGGCCCGGACGGTGCGACCCATGCCGGCAACCTGGACCTGAGCTTCCTGCGCTGCGTGCCGAACATGGTGGTGATGGCGCCGTCCAATGAAGCCGAATGCCGGCAGATGCTGAGCACCGGCCTGCAGCACCCGGGCCCGGCCGCCGTGCGCTACCCGCGCGGCACCGGCACCGGCGTGGATGCCGGCAGCGACCTGTCGACCCTGCCGATCGGCAAGGGCGAACTGCGCGTGCAGGGCAGCCGCGTCGCCCTGCTGGCCTTCGGCAGCAGCGTGGCCGCCGCCGAACAGGTGGGCCGCGAGCTGGGCCTGAGCGTGGTCAACATGCGTTTCATCAAGCCGCTGGACCGCGAGCTGGTGCTGGCCATGGCCAACAGCCACGACGGCCTGGTGACGATCGAGGACAACGTGGTGGCCGGCGGCGCCGGTTCGGCCGTGGCCGAGCTGCTGAATTCCGAAGAGGTGCTGCGCCCGATCCTGCACCTGGGCCTGCCCGACAGCTTCCAGCACCACGCCAGCCGCGAGGACCTGCTGGCCGAAGCCGGGATCGATGCCGCCGGCATCCGCGCCGCAGTGCTCAAGCGCTGGCCGAAGCTGGCCAGCGGTACGCCGCCGCTGAGCGCGGCAAGCTGAGTAGACCCACGCCATGCGTGGATGACGCCCCCGGTAGATCCACGCCATGCGTGGATAAGGGGTCAGAGCCCTTTCCTGCGGAAAGGGATCCGACCCCAACCTCGACGCCCCGGTAGATCCACGCCATGCGTGGATAAGGGGTCAGAGCCCTCTCCTGCGGAAAGGGATCCGCCCCCAACCTCGACGCCCCGGTAGATCCACGCCGTGCGTGGATCAGGGGTCAGAGCCCTTTCCTGCGGAAAGGGATCCGACCCCAACCTCGACGCCCCGGTAGATCCACGCCGTGCGTGGATGAGGGGTCAGAGCCGCTTCCTGCGGAAAGGGATCCGACCCCGACGTAGGCGCTCAGCCGTAGCTGATCGCCTCGACAAACGCGCCACTGGCTTCCACGCGCACGGCGGCACGCTGGCCGGTGTCGGTGAAATGCAGGCGCGCGAGGGTTTCGGCGAAATCGAAGGCGCGGACACCGTCGCGGAACTCGATCGGTTCCGGCTTGTCCGGGTGCAGCACGCGCCACTGGCGCTGCTCACATTGCAGACGGATCAACATGCGTTGCTCACTCCTTGAACAGCGTCTCGATGACGGTGGGCACACCGGGAGGCGCACTGCCCCCGGGTGCCGACGATACGAGGAATGAACTGTGATCGCCATCAGATTATTCTGAATCTGAACGAAAAAGCGCCGCCGTCGTCCAATCAGTTGATCTGGAACTGGGCCCGGCATCCATCGCTGACCCACACACCGCGGCGGTCCCAGCCCCAGGTGCGGCCTTCCACGCAGGGGCTGCGCGAATCCTGCTTGACCAGGCGTACGTCGCGGCGGATGCGCGCGTCGCAGTACTTCTGCCGACGATCGTTGGAATGGCAGGCGATCACCTGGCCACCGTTGCCGCCCCAGCCGCCGCCATGGCCCCAGCCACCGCCGCGGGATTCACCCACGAACTCGGCGCGGCAGCCCTGGGTCACCCACACACCGCCGCGCGACTGGCCCCAGGTGCGGCCCTCCACGCACGCCGAACCGGACAACTGCCGGATCAGCCGCGGACGCCCGTCCAGGCGGCATTCGTTGCTGCGGTTCTTGACCGACTCGCAGCGCACGATGCCACTGCCACGGTTGTCGTAGCGGTCGTCATGCCCGTAGTTCTGCGCCTGCGCGGCACCGGTGGCCGCCAACATCGGCAGCACCAGGCACGCCACGGTACCCCACCCCAGTCCCCAGCCTGATCCCTTGCCCATTGCCATTTCTCCCGATGAATACGATGGCGCAAGCATCCGGGATTCCGCGCGCGGCGCACAGAGGGGGAAAGCGGCGCGGTTCCCAATCCGTTCAAGCAACCCAACCGGGCCTGACCGGAGCTGCGCCGGGACCCGGGATCAATCGCCGATGGCAACGCCGCCATGCGGCGTACCCAGCTTCTCCTCGAACGCATAGGCAAACAGCTCGGCGTCATTGCTGATGCCGAGCTTGCGCATGGCCGAAAGACGCTGACGGCTGATGGTGCTGACGGTCCGCCGCAACTGCGCGGCGATCTCGGTGATCGATGGCCCGGACACATACAGGCGCAGGACCTCCAGTTCCTTCGGCGACAGCACCGACAGCGACCGCTCGCGTCCGGCCTCCTGCAGGCAGGGCGCCAGCACGGGGTCCAGGTAGAGGCGCCCCGCCAGCACCACGTCCACTGCTTCGCGCACGTTGTCCACGCCACTGCCCTTGTGGACCAGGCCACGCACGCCCGAACGCAGGGCCATGTGCAGCGAGGTCGCGTTGGTGATCATGGTGACGAGAATCACCGGCACATCAGGGTGATTGCGACTCAGCGCCTGCAACATCGCATGGCCATCGGAGCGGCTGCCACCCGGCATGGAGAAATCGGTCACCACCAGGTCCACTGGCTCGCAGGCCAGGCAGGAGAGCAGCTGTTCGGCGCTGTGCGCCTCCGCCACGACGCGGTGCCGGCCGCCTGCCTCGACCACCACGCGGGTACCCAGCAGCACGATCGGATGATCGTCTGCAATGGCAATTCGAGTGAGCATGATGATTATCCCTGGGTTGCCACGCTGCAGTGCGCAGCGAGGACGCTAATAATCCAAACATGCGCCGTCAACTTAACATCGCGCCCTTTCAATAATCCTCAGAACGCAGCCATTCGCCGGACTTTCAACTAGTTGCATAAACCACAGGAAATCGAAAATAAAGCGCAACTTTCCCAATAGTTTCATGGCCTGGAATCCGGAAAGGCGATTACATGGCGCTCCCCGATCATTCACTGCGCCGAGCCCCATGGTCCGATTCCGTCGCTCATCTTTCGAGGATCCCAGCGAGCTGTTCGCGCCGCCACCGATGGCGCCGGCGACACTGCCGTCGGCCGCCCTGCCGTTCGTGCAGCAGCTGCGCATCCACCTCGCCGGCGACACCGCGATGCCGCGCCGGTCCGCCTATGCCGCGGGCATCCATGACGATGCGACGGTGTGCTGGCTGGATGCGAAAAACGACCGCATGATGACGACGGCACCCGCGCCGATCGCGCTGACACTGCTGCAGAAACTGCTGGCCGAGGAGCACCCGGCGTTGAGCCTGGCCCCGGTTCCGCAGGAGTTGTTCGAGCAGCGCGCGATCGTGTCCAGCAACCTGCCGCTGCGCCCGTCCTTGTGGAACATCGGCCTGGCTGCAACGCGGCTCGACCGGCTGATGCCACCGCTGCAGATGGACGCAAAGCTGCGCCTGCGCCGCTGGCCGGATTTCCGCATCCTCGCGCACCGCCCCGACCACTTCCGTCTCTGTGCGCTGCTGATCAAACAGGGCGCCTCGGTGCAGGCGTGCTGCGAGATTCTCGACATGCCCCAGCGCGCGGTGCAGTCATTCTTCAACGCGGCCTTCCTCACCGCCTATGCCTTTCCGGTCATGGGCGAGGACGCACCGGTCCGCCCCTCGCCCACCGACGGCCTCGTCAACCTGTGGCGCCAACTTCGTATCCGCTGGAGTGCATGACCGTGCGTGAGCACAAGATCGTAGTAATGGGCCCGCTCGGTGCCGGCAAATCCACCCTCGTGCAGACCCTCACCCAGGGCCGGGCCGTGGTGACCGAAGCGCGCAACACCGACCCCAGCGTGGGCAAGGAGTACACCACCGTGGCGATGGATTACGGCGACATCGACCTGCCCGGCGGCGACCGCCTGCGCCTGTACGGCTCGCCCGGCCAGGAACGCTTCTCGTACATCTGGCCGATCCTGCTGGCCGGTGCCGAAGGCGCGATCGTGCTGGTCGATGGCAGCAAGTGCGTCAACGCCACCCTCGCCGGCCAGCACCTGCAGGCAATCGCCGAGCATGCGCCCACCCTGCCGGTGGTCATCGGCATCACCAAGTGCGGCCGCACCGACGACCCGGTCCTGCCGCACTGGCAGGCCTGGCTGGGCGAGCACGCGCCGCACCTGCCCGCATTGCCGCTGGACCCGCGCGACATGAAGCAGGCCATCACCGCGATGGATCTGCTGATGAGCCAGATCGAATGCAACGCCATGGCGACCGCCGATGAATGACACCCTCCACGCCGCAGCGGCATTGAACGCGTTGGCACGCGACGTCTCCGGCATACAGGCCATCGTCGTCGCCAGCGCCGACGGCTTCGCGCTCGCGCAGGCCGGCCCCAAGGGCAACGTCGCCGACCGCCTGGCCGCGATGACCAGCTCGATGCTGGGCCTGGCCAGCGCACTCGGCCGCGAACTGCGCTTTGGCGAGCTGGACACGCTGATCCTCGATGCCGCCGACGGCAAGGTGCTGATGCTGGCCATTCCCGGAAAGCAGCCGCGACTGCTGATGACCGCGTGCGACCACAGCTGCGTCATCGGCAATGCCCTGTGGCACGCCAAGCAGTGCGTGCGCACGCTGGCCGACAACACGACCCGATGAATGTCCCTCTCTCTGCTCAGACGACTGTTTTCCTCCAAACACCCGCAACGGACCACTGAAATGAATACCGCGATCAACAAATGCCTCGACACGCTCATGCAGATCAACGGCGCCCAAGCCGTTGCGCTGGTCGACTACGAGAGCGGCATGCTGCTCGGTGAAGCCGGCTCCGGCGTGGACATGGAGCTGGCCGCGGCCGGCAACACCGAAGTGCTGCGCGCCAAGATGAAAACGGCCGAGGCGCTGAACCTCAATGACAGCATCGAGGACGTCCTGATCACCCTGGGCCGCGCCTATCACGTGCTGCGCCCGGTATCGGCCAAGAAGGGGCTGTTCTTCTACGTCGTGCTGGACCGGCAGAAGGCCAACCTGGCCCTCGCCCGCCGCATGGTGCTGGACGTGGAAAGCTCGCTGGCGCTGTAACGCTCGGCCAGCCAAACACAGAATCGGGGAAGGGAATGCCGGGGCCGCTGGGGAGAGCGGCCCCGGCCCAGGGATGCCTCCCTGATGGGCTTTCGCACCGTGGAGCCAGCACCATGCACGCATCTTCCCCCGCACACGCAGGCCACTTACCGCCGCCCCGGCTTCGGCCCTGGGCGGCCGCCGCCATTGCCGCGTCGATCATCGCTGTTTACATCGTGATGCTGGCCATGCCCAGGGCAGGTAGCGACCGCCAGCGCGCTGAACTGCACGCTGCGCTCGCCGTTCTCGGTGAAGCGATTCCATGGGTGGAAGCCAGCTATGCCGATGGCGATCTGGAACCCGGCGACCGGCATCTTGGCTTGCCGGCCAGCGCCGCGTTCTGTGCACAGCTGAGCATCCATCTGCCTGACAACGGGCGTGCCCGCCTCACCTGCCAGGTGCGGGGTGAGGTACCTGCTGATGCCACCTTGATCCTGCAACGCGAACCACTGGGCACGTGGCTCTGCGTGGCCGATGTGGCTGATCCCGGATGGCTTCCAACAGCGTGCAGCGACCGCTGACCTGCGGCCGCCGGGACTGTTCCCTGCGCCCCGGCCATCCATTCAATTAATCCTAAATTCGCAAAACCAGCATAATAAAAATACGCTTTTACCAGTTATTGAATATCCACCACTGCGAACTGGTGATTATCTATTGGCAAGCCGGAACTCAACACATTCCCGGCCGAACAATCAATCATCCGTACAGGGGAGGAAAACAATGAAAGAACTGGAAAATCGCAGTCAGCGCGCAATCAGATCCGGCCAGAAGGGCTTTTCACTCATTGAACTTATGGTCGTCGTCGCGATCATCGGAATCCTCGCGATGATCGCGCTTCCCCAGTACTTCAAGTATTCAAGCAAGGCGAAGCTGGCTGCAGCGCTGGCCGAGATCACGCCGGCCAAGGTCGGTTACGAAACATTGTTGGCAGAGGGCGCGACTGTCGCGGGTGTAACCGCTGAAAAACTCGGCCTCCCATCATCGAGCTCGCGCTGCGAGTCATTTGACGTCTCGATGAACGACACGGACGGCACCGGCACGGTGACCTGTCGTCTGAGATCAGATGCGGGCTACGGCGGCGGTGAGCTGACCCTTGATCGGGATTATGAAGGCAACTGGACCTGCACGGGCACGGTCAGCGATCTCGAGCTTCTTCCGGCGACCTGTCGCACCTGAGTTCGCCGCGGGCAACCTGGCGGTGCGGACAGCGTTCCACACCGCCTTCTGCCTGCACAGCACCTATTTTTCAAGCGCATTCTGCTTTCGTGAGGATTGTTTCATGACAACGCTGCAAATTCAGGCGCAACACCCTCCCGCAAAAACCCATCGGCAAGGTGGCTTTTCGTTGATTGAGTTGATGGTGGTCGTGGCGATCATCGGAATCCTTGCAATGATCGCCCTGCCGCAGTACCAGAATTATTCAGCGAAGGCTAAACTGACTGCCGCTCTGAGCGACATCACTCCGGGCAAGACCGGAATGGATCTGCGGCTTGCGGAAGGAACGGTTAGTGATGTAACGGGTCCGGAAGATATCGGGCTTCCTTCCAGCACGTCCCACTGCAGGAGCATCACCGCGAACTATAGTGAATTCTGGTGCGTAATGAGGCCGGACCCGATTCTTGGTAACAGCGCCTCCGTGGGGTTTCTGCGCAGCGGCCACACCAACGAGTACCGGTGCCACATGAGCTCGCAGAAGCCAGACCTGCATCCAGAGCTTTGCCGCTATCCTTGATCCAGCGAGGGCCGGCCAACGCGGGCATTCTTATGACAGTTCGCCGAAGCATCTTGGATGCGTTCTAAAGCGTTCCACTGCGAACTCGTGTTCACTCTTGACGCTCATTACATGCATTCAACTACTGCTTTCTCCCCGGAAGCACGATCATCTGAAACAGATTTCCAGCGGGGAGGTGATGACCAGATTTTCCTCCCGGAAACCATCGTCATCGCGGACGCTAATCCCTGGGTCCGCTGCGAGCTCAACAACCACCTCCACCCCCACTTCGGCGCAGACGCGATCGCCGAAGCCCGCTCTCCCTCCGAAGTCATGCTGCAGATCGCCGACCCACGATGCCGTGTGCTGGTGATCGATCCCTGCATGCCGACCATCGGCCAGACCGACGGCATTCCGCTTTTGCGCAGGATCTGCTGTCTGCGCCGCGATCTGCAGATTCTGGTGCTCGCCCGGCAACCGCAGCAATTGCTGCGCGACAAGGCGTTTCCCAGGCAGATCGGCCACGTCTACGGCAAGAACATCAGCGCGACCTGGCTGTGCCGCTTCGTCGACCGGGCCCTGGCGGAGGCCGAAGCTGCCTGAGCTTCGTGCCCTGCCGCTTCAATGGCTGAAATGCACCGCGTCGACGGCGTTGCCCAGGGCCTCAACCCGCACCGTACTGTCCTGGCCGGTGCGGCGGTGGTGGTCGCTGGCGCGCAGCAGGGCGGCATCGAAGGCGGCGGCGCCGCTGGCGAAGGGTTCGGCGACTGCGGTCGCCGGGTCCAGGACAGACCAGCGCGCGGCACTGCATTTGACGGTAATGACCATGATCGACTCCTTGAAGGGACGGGGCAGCGGCGCCGGGGCGCCTGCGGTTGCCGCCCACCCTAGGGAGCCCGTCAGGCAGTGCCTATCGGATTAGTACGAAAATTCCTGACCAGAACGTCAGAACACCACCCCCATCACATCCCTGAGTCCGTTTAGTGAAAGTTTTTCGTGACTCTTGTCACGAAGTCAGCAGCGCTTCACACTACCGTCACTAACAGGGGCCCCTTCCACATGCGCACCTCGCTTCCGATGCAGCGTTCGACCTTGCTGAAGTTCTACTTCGTGGCCAGCTATCTGGTCCTGTTCGAGGAACTGGTGCGCGCCAGCATCAGCTGAGCGCTTGTCGCCCCGGGGCACACGGCCGACACTGAGGGCCCCGACCCCGAGGCCACGCCGATGAAGACCGCTTTCCTGCCGGTGCTGCTGATGCTGGCCGTGGGCGGCTGCGCCCAGCCCGAACCCGCGCCTGCCCGCGACCCGACCACCGCCGCGCCGGTTGTCGGTGGTGATCGCGACGAACACGGCTGCATCGGTTCGGCCGGCTACCAGTGGTGCCAGCGCAGCGGACGCTGTGAGCGGCCGTGGGAGCTGGCCCAGGCCCAGGGCCTGGCCAATACCGCCGAGGCCATCGACGCGTGGTGCGCGCTGCCGCCCACGCCCGCGCGCAAGTAGAATTCCCGCATGTCCGACCTCAGCCCCCTGCCCCGCCTTGAGCCGGGCCGTTACCGCCATTTCAAGGGCGGCCTCTACGAAGTGATCGATATCGTGCGCAGCAGCGAGACCCTGCAGCCGCAGGTGCTGTACCGCGCCCTGTACGGCGAAGGCGGCCTGTGGGTGCGCCCGTATGCCATGTTCGTTGAACAGGTGCCCGGCGAGCACGGCCCGCAGCCGCGTTTCGCCCGCATCGACGACTGAGCCCCGCGTTCACGGCGCCCCGACGCGCCGGCCGCGCATGCTCGGCTACACCTCCCGGGCTCGTCGGCCAGCATGCGCCAGTGCATCGTTCTGTTCGGCCTCTCCGTGGCCTGCCTGTCCGCACAGGCGGAGCCACCCTCCAGCCCTCCCGACTTCGACCGGCCCGGCCTTGGCGCTGGCACCGACACGGTGCCTCGCGGCGCCGCGGCGCTTGAGTTCGGGCTGCCTGCTTACCTGCGCGAATCCGGCGCCGAGGGTGTCCGCAGCACGACGTGGTCAGGCGATGTCCTGCTGCGCACCGGACTGGCGCCTGGCCTGGAACTGCAGCTCTCGGGCACACCCTGGAACCGTCGGCGCCTGCGCGCGCCGGATGGCGCGCAGAGCCGCCTGCGCGGGGCCGGCGACAGCAGCGCGGGCCTGAAATGGGCCGGTCCGGGCAGCAATGACCGCACCGCCTGGGCCGTGCTGGCGTCGGCCGTGGTGGCGCGCGGCGATGCGGCCTTCAGCGACGGTCGCCAGTACGCGCTGGCGGTCAGCGTCGAACGATCCCTCAGCGATCAATGGCAGCTGGCGCTGTTTGCGCAGCAGCAGCGCGGTGCCGGCCAACGCACGACCACCTGGGCGCCCAGCATTTCGCTGCAGGCCACGCCGACGGTGTCCACCTACCTGGAAGCTGGTTTCTTCGACGTCAGCGATGGCCCCGACCAGTCCATTGCCGGGGCGGGACTGAGCTGGCGGGTGCGGCCCAGCGTCCAGCTCGATGTTTCATTCGATGTGGGCCTGGACGATGAGAGCCCGGATCTTCAGTTCGCCACCGGGCTGTCGGTCTACCTGGACTGAGCCGGGCAGCGCTGGGCTACAATCATACCGTCCAGTCGGTTTCCTTCTCCCATGTCCGCATCCCCTGCCCTCACCCGCCGCAAGGCGCCCGATCTCGTGCGCCAGGCCCTGCTGGACGCCACCGCCCGCGTGATCCGGCAGGAAGGGCTGGCCGCGTTGACGGTGCAGGACGTCGCCGACGCCGCCGGGGTCAGCAAGGGCGCCCTGTTCCACCACTACAGCAGCAAGCAGGCGCTGCTGGATGCAACGCTGGGCGCGATGCTCGATGATTTCGAGCAGGACCTGCGCGCGCACATGCAACGGGCACCCACCAGCCACGGCTGCTTTACCCGCGCCTACGTCGAGGTCACCTTCGACCACCTGCTGCAGCAGACCCAGGATGATGACATCGGCCTGACCATGGCCAACCTGCTGGAACCGGCGATGCTGGCGCACTGGCGCGAATGGATGCGCGGCATGCTGGCGGAGTTCCCACGCGAGGCCAGCGACCCGCGCCTGTACACGGCGCGCTGTGCCGCCGATGGTTACTGGGCCACGGCCTATGGTCGGCCGCTGGACGAGGAAGAGCGCCGCAACGCATTGGCCATGGCGGCCGAGGCGATGAAACTGTGCACGCCCGGCTGAGCTGGGGAATCGGCATCGGCCTGATCTGCGCGGGTGTACTGGCGATCAGACTGTTTTCAGAGAGCAGCGCGCACTGAGCGCGCTGCTGCCTGCAGCCGTGGACAGGCGGTCAGGCGACCTTCTTGGCGATGCTCATCCCGATCAGGAACAGGATCACCGCGATGATGATGCCGGCCCAGAACAGGAACTTGGCGATGCCGACCGCGGCACCGGCGATGCCGCCGAAGCCGAGCACACCGGCGATGAGGCCGATGACGGCGAAGATGATGGCCCACTTGATCATATCGATCCTTTCCCCTGGGGAATGCTGACGGTATGAACAGGTTAAGCAGCTTTCGATGCCCGCCCCGTGAGCGCGCCGCGCGCGCGGCGTGAACATTCAGCGCGGACGGAAACGCAGCAGCGCGACCGCGAAGGCCAGGAACACGCTGCCCACCAGGCGCTCGAACCAGCGCTGCGCGAAGGGCTTGGCCAGCCAGCGACGCAGGCCGTGGCCGCCGGCGGCATACATCACGTACCAGAACAGCTCGCAGCTGGCGAAGGTGGCCACCAGCACGGTGTACTGCAGGCCCTGCGCACGCGCGGGATCGACGAACTGCGGCAGGAACGCGGCGGCGAACAGCAGCAGCTTCGGGTTGCTCAGGCCCACCAGCAGGCCGCCGCGGAAGACGGCCCCTGCACCGTGGACCGGCTCCAGCAACGGCTCGCCCGCGCTGGCCGCCGGGGCCGGCCGACAACTGTCGCGCCACGCCTTGATGCCCAGCCAGGCCAGGTAGGCCACGCCGAGATAACGCAGCACCTCGAACAGCATCGGCGAGGAACGCAGCAGCGCGCTCAGTCCCGCGGCGGACGCGGCGAGCACCAGCAGCATGGCCAGCAGGCAGCCCGCCATGGCCGGCACGCTGCGGCGGAAACCAAGGCCGACGCTGCGGCCGAGGATATGCAGCATGTTCGGGCCCGGCGTGCCACACAGCACGAAGACCGTGGCGAGGAACCACCACCAGGTTTGCAGGGCCATTGCCGTTCTCGACGCGGGAAGCCCACCAGCTTACGGGCTGCCGCCGCGCGGTGGTACGTACAGGCGAGTGCGCGATCGACGGTTACAGAGGGCGGCCAGCATGCGAGGGCCGGTCTGTGCTGCAATGCGGCTTCCAGCACGGAGACACGCATGAAGACCCTGGGACTGATCGGCGGCATGAGCTGGGAAAGCTCGGCGCAGTACTACCGCCTCATCAACGAGGATGTCCGCCAGCGGCTGGGCGGTGCGCACTCGGCGCAGCTGCTGCTGTGGTCGGTGGATTTCGCCCGCATCAAGCAGCTGCAGCACGACGGCGACTGGGACGCGCTGGGCGCGGAGATGATCGATGCCGCGCGACGGCTGCAGGCGGGTGGCGCCGAGCTGCTGGTGGTCTGCACCAACACCATGCACAAGCTGGCACCGCAGCTGGAAGCCGCCTGCCCACTGCCGCTGCTGCACATTGCAGATCCCACCGCGGAGGCCATCCTGTGCACGGGCGTGCGCACGGTCGGTCTGCTCGGCACGGCGTTCACCATGGAAGAGGACTTCTACCGCGGCCGGCTGAGCGAACGCTTCGGGCTGGAGGTGCTGGTGCCGGACGCCGACGACCGCCGCGACGTGCACGACATCATCTACCGCGAGCTGATTGCCGGCATGGTCAGCGAGGTCTCGCGACAGGTGTATGTGGAGGTGATCCAGCGCCTGGTCGCGCGCGGCGCCGAAGCGATCATCCTGGGCTGCACCGAGATCATGCTGCTGGTCCGCGCGCAGGACAGCCCGGTGCCGCTGTTCGACACCACCACCCTGCACGCACGCGCCGCGGTGGACGCCGCGCTGGCCAGGGGTCGGATCCCTTCGCAACGCGAAGGGCTCTGACCCCGCACGGATGCACGACCCTGGGGTCAGAGCCCTTCGCTGGGCGAAGGGATCTGCCCCCGTCTTTCAGCCTTCGCGTATTTCCAGCGCGGTCACCAGCCATTCGACCACCGCGGGCGAATCGCACAGGAAGAACACGGCGTCGCCGCTGCGTGCTTCGCTCAGCATGCGATACACGCTGATGGCCGTGGCTGCCTGGTTGGCAATGAAGACTTCGGTGCTGCGAGGCCCTTCGACCTGCCGCGATTCGCGCTGCAGCGCCTGGCGCGCGGCAACGGTTTCGGCCGGTTCGGCCTCACGGCTGAGGTCCTCGCCGCGCAGGCCCCAGGACACAAAGACACGCTTGTCCTTGAACGTGGTGTCCAGAACCTGGACGCCGGCTGCGCCTGCGCCAGCCGAGCGGTGAATGACGATACTGCTGATCAACGCAACCCCCTGTGGTCGTCGTGGTCCGCGCATGTTCCAGCACGCCCGCCGCAACAGCCGGTGTCGGGTGCGGGAGGATGCCGATGCGATCAGATGTGCGCCGATGATAAGGGAAGTACCGCGCCGCATGGGCCGCGGGCCTGAACGCCCGGTATCAGGTGGCAACGGGCAGGTAAGGCGCGACCCGCAACTCCAGCAGCGCCATCAGCGCCGGGTCCATGCAACGGTAGTCGTCAGGAACGTCCAGGCAGTGCAGCGGCGTGTGTTCCAGCAACCGAGGGAAGGCTGCCTGCAGACGATGCTGGTGCTTGGTCTCCATGACGAAGATGACATCGGCCCAGCGGATATCCGCCGGGCTGATGGGATGGCGTGCATGCGGGCTGGTACCCGCCGAACGTGCCGCAAAGCCAGGCCGCCGTCGCCACATGGCTTCGGCGGTCGGGCTGCGCAACTGGTTGCGGCTGCAGACAAACAGAAGGTTGATCATCCCTGCTCCAGCAGCTGCGTCGTGCTGAGGATGGGATAGGTAAACCCCAACTGGCGCGCGCGGATCAGCTTGGCGCCGCGCGTGTACAGCAGCTTCCAGTTCTTCTCGGGCTTGAAGGCCTGCACCGGTGCAGGACGGTCACCGCCGTGCAGGCGCGCCCTGGCACGACGCCAGGCTCGGGTTCTTGCAGTTTCCATGATGTTTTCTCGTGAGTACCGGGTTCAGCAGCCGCGGTAGTACGAGTGGTGTGCAGGATACAACGCAACAACAAAAAAGCCCACGCATCGCTGCGCAGGCCTTCTGTTTCATCACAGTGGTCGGGACGGCCGGATTCGAACCGACGACCCTCTGCCCCCCAGGCAGATGCGCTACCAGGCTGCGCTACGCCCCGACTGATGCTGCGATGTACCCGCCAGTGCGGCGGGCCGTGAAGTATAGCGGATTACGCTGGGTTTTGGATCACCGGCGAAGCAATTGCAGCACTTCTTCCAGCTCCATGCGCACCTGCTTGATGATCTGGTTGCTCAACGCGGATTCCTCGCGCGCATCCGGACCCTCCAGGCGCAGGCGCGCGCCACCGATGGTGTAACCCTGTTCGTACAGCAGGCTGCGGATCTGCCGCACCATCAGCACGTCATGGCGCTGGTAGTAGCGGCGGTTGCCACGGCGCTTGGCCGGCTCAAGGCTGGGAAATTCGGTTTCCCAGTAGCGCAGCACGTGCGGCTTGACGTCGCACAGCTCGCTTACTTCACCAATGGTGAAGTAGCGCTTGGCCGGGATCGGCGGTAGTTCGCGGTTACTGCCCGGATCCAGCATAAGCTTCCACCCTCTCCTTGAGCTTCTGGCCCGGACGGAAGGTGACCACCGTACGGGCGGAAATCGGAATTTCCTCGCCGGTCTTGGGGTTGCGACCCGGGCGCTGGTTCTTGCGCCGCAGATCGAAATTACCGAAGCCGGACAGCTTCACCTGACGTCCCTGTTCCAACGCTTCACGCAGCACATCGAAGAACGCGTCGACGAATTCCTTGGCTTCCCGCTTGTTCAGACCGACTTCGTCGAACAGCTTTTCCGCCATCTCCGCCTTGGTCAATGCCATTGCCTGCTACCCCTGAGTGCTTCCCGCTCAGCCGCGGATCCGTGCGTGGTGTTCACGTTCGATCGCAGTGACCGCCTCGGCCACCACCGCTTCCACGTCGCGGTCCGTCAGAGTGCGCGACTTGTCCTGCAAAATCAAGCCCATAGCGAGACTCTTGAATCCCGGCTCGACCCCCTGGCCGACGTAGCGGTCGAACAGGTTCAGCTCGCGCAGCAGCGGTCCGGCGGCCTGGCGGATGGTCGCGGCAAGGTCGCTCCAGGCCACCTGTTCAGGCACCAGGAACGCGAGGTCGCGACGCACGGCCGGGAAGCGCGACAGCTCGCCGGCACGCGGCAGTGCGCGGGCGGACAGCGCTTCCAGATCCAGCTCGAAGGCATAGACGTCGGCGTCGATGTCCATGGCCTTGGCCAGGCGCGGGTGGATCTGGCCGATCCAGCCGATCACCACGCCATCGCGGTACACCTCGGCCGAGCGGGCCGGGTGGCCGAAGGCGCGGGTCGAGGGGCGGAATTCGAGCACGGCACCGCTGGCGGCGGCCAGCGATTCCAGGTCGCCCTTCAGGTCATGGAAGTCGACCTTGCGGGTCGGCAGGCCCCACTGCACGGCCTGCGCATCGCCACAGACGGCGGCGGCCACGCGCGGGGTTTCCAGCGGTGCCGGCTGGCCTTCGCCCGCCTGCTGGGCGAACACCCGGCCAACCTCGAACAGACGCACGCGGCCCAGCTGGCGGGCGGCGTTGCGGCCCAGGGTGGCGACCAGGCCCGGCAGCAGCGCCGGGCGCATCACCGCCAGCTCGGCCGACAGCGGGTTGGCCAGCGGCACCAGATTGTCGCGCAGCTGCCACTGGGTCAGCAGGGCATCGTCAACGAAGGCGAAGTTCAGGGTTTCCTGCAGGTCGCGCGCGACCAGCTGGCGACGCACGCTCAGCACGTCCAGCTGGGTCTCGGTCGGCATCGCCACGCGCGCCGCGCCACCCGGCAGGGTGGTCGGGATCTGCTCGTAGCCGTGGATGCGGGCCAGTTCCTCGATCAGGTCTTCTTCGATGGCGATGTCGAAACGGCGGCTCGGCGCGGTCACCTGCCAGCCTTCGCCGGCCGCGGTCACGCCCATGCCCAGCGCGCGCAGGATGCGCTCGACCTCGGCGTCTTCAATGGTGATGCCCAGCACGCGGGTGATGCGGGCACGGCGCAGGGTGATCGTCGCTGCCTGCGGCAGATCGGCCTGATTGACCGCCTCGGTGACCGGCGCCGGGGTACCGCCGGCCAGGTCCAGCACCAGGCGGGTGGCGTATTCGATGGCGGTGCGCGGCAGCGCCGGGTCGACGCCACGCTCGAAGCGGTGGCCGGCATCGGTGTGCAGGCCCAGCTTGCGGCCACGGCCCATGATGGCGGCCGGCGCGAAGTGCGCGGCCTCCAGGAACACGGCGGTGGTGTCGTCGGTGACGCGGGTGTCGAAGCCGCCCATCAGCCCAGCCAGGCCGACCGCACGGTCGGCGTCGGTCACCACCAGGAAGCTCTCGTCCAGCACCGCATCGCGGCCGTCCAGCAGCTTGATGGCTTCGCCGGCGCGCGAACGGCGCACGCCGATGCTGCCCTGCAGGGTGCCCAGGTCGTAGGCGTGCATCGGCTGGCCCAGTTCCAGCATCACGTACTGGGTGATGTCGACCAGCAGCGAGACCGGACGCACGCCGCTGCGGCGCAGGCGCTCGGCCATCCACAGCGGGGTCTTGGCGGCGGCGTTGACGCCTTCGATGACGCGGCCCAGGTAACGCGGCGCTTCGGCGCCGGCGTCGAGCTGGATGGACAGCTCACGGCTGCCGACCGCGGCAATGGCGTCGGCGGCGAAATCCAGCACTTCGCTGCGGGTGGCCGCGGCCACGTCGTAGGCGATGCCACGCACGCTGAAGCAGTCGGCGCGGTTGGGGGTCAGCTTGATCTCGATGCTGGCGTCCGGCAGGCCCAGGTACTCGACCAGGGTCTGGCCGACCGGCGCGTCATCAGGCAGTTCCAGCAGGCCCGAGGCATCGGTGTCCAGGCCCAGTTCCTTGGCCGAGCACAGCATGCCGTTGGATTCGACGCCGCGCAGCTTGGCCGGCTTGATCGCCAGATCGCCGATCTGCGCGCCGACCATGGCCAGCGGTGCAACCAGGCCCGGGCGCGCGTTCGGCGCACCGCAGACGATCTGCAGCAGTTCGCCCTGCCCTGCGTCGACCTTGCACACCTGCAGGCGGTCGGCCTCGGGATGGCGCACGGCTTCGACGATGCGTGCCACGACCACGTGCTGCAGGCCGCTGCCGAGCGCGGTCACTTCTTCCACTTCCAGGCCGATGGCGGTCAGCACCGCGCTCAGTTCATCACGCGAGGCGGAGGTCGGGACGTGGCTGCGCAGCCAGTTTTCGGAGAATTTCATGGTGTCACCCTGGTGGGCCCGGCGCATGCGCCTGGGCCTGCGAATTTAGGAGCAGCCGAGCATGGCTCGGCTCTACATGGTTGCGGCTTACGCGAACTGTTTCAGGAACCGCACGTCGTTCTCGAAGAACGCGCGCAGGTCGTTGACGCCGTAGCGCAGCATCGCGAAGCGCTCCACGCCCAGGCCGAAGGCGAAGCCGGTGTAACGCTCCGGATCGATGCCGACGTTGCGCAGCACGTTCGGGTGGACCATGCCGCAGCCGAGCACTTCCAGCCAACGGGTGCTGCCGTCGGGCTGCTGCCAGGCGATGTCCACTTCCGCACCCGGTTCAACGAACGGGAAGTAGCTGGGGCGGAAGCGCATTTCGAAATCGCGCTCGAAGAAGGCGCGTACGAATTCGGCCAGCGTGCCCTTCAGGTCGGCGAAAGTGGAGTGCTCGTCCACCAGCAGGCCTTCGACCTGGTGGAACATCGGCGAATGGGTCTGGTCGCTGTCGCTGCGGTACACCTTGCCGGCGGCGATCATGCGCAGCGGCGGCTGGTGCTCGCCCATGTAGCGCACCTGCACACCGGAGGTATGCGTGCGCAGCAGGCGGCCATCGCCGAAGTAGAAGGTGTCGTGCATGGCGCGCGCCGGGTGGTGCGGCGGGAAGTTCAGCGCCTCGAAGTTGTGCCAGTCGTCCTCGATTTCCGGACCCTCGGACAGCTCGTAGCCCAGCCGGCCGAAGATGCCGGTGATGCGTTCCAGGGTGCGGGTGATCGGGTGCAGGCCGGCGCGGTCGCCGTTGCGGCCCGGCAGGGTGATGTCGATCGCTTCGGCGGCCAGTCGCGCATCCAGTGCGGCGTTTTCCAGCACGGCCTTGCGCTCGCCCAGCGCGCTGGACAGCGCGTCACGGGCCTGGTTGATGGCTTCACCGGCGGCCTTGCGCTCGTCGGCCGGCAGAGTGCCGAGCTGCTTGAGCTGGGCGGTGATGCTGCCGCTCTTGCCGAGCAGGGCCACGCGCAGCTGTTCCAGCGTGTCGGGGCTCTGTGCGGCGGCCACATCGGCCAGCGCCTGGGTGGTGAGGGATTGGATGTCGCTCATGGGGGGCCGGAACTCCAGTCGGTCTGCCATCGCGATGCGCGAAGGGCCGACCCCTGTCGCCACCGCCGGTCCCCGCACCGCGCGCCTGCGGCGTTGCCGGGACCCAAAAAAGAATGGGGAAGGACTTGCGCCCTTCCCCATGCATTGCCTCTACCTGACACCGTTCCCGTTGAACGGCAACGGCATCGGGAAGGACTTATGCCGCCAGTGCGCCCTTGGCCTTTTCGGCCAGTGCAGCAAAACCAGCTGCGTCGTGCACGGCGATATCAGCCAGGACCTTGCGGTCCAGGGTGATGCCGGCCTTCAGCAGGCCGTTCATGAAGCGGCTGTAGCTCAGGCCGTTGATGCGGGCAGCCGCATTGATACGGGTGATCCACAGCGAACGGAAGTTGCGCTTCTTCTGCTTACGGCCGATGTAGGCGTACTGCTGTGCCTTGATGACCGCCTGCTTGGCGACGCGGAAGACCTTGCGACGGGCATTGTAGTAGCCCTTCGCCAGATCAAGGATCTTCTTGTGGCGGCGACGCGCCTGTACGCCACGCTTAACTCGTGCCATTTTTCAGTTCCTCAGAGGTAAGGGAGCATGCGGTCCAGACGGCCTGCGTCTTCTGCACGGACATGGCCCGTCTGACGCAGATTACGCTTACGCTTGGTCGCTTTCTTCGTGAGGATGTGGCTACGGTTGGCGTGGCCGCACTTGTACTTGCCCGAGGCGGTCTTGCGGAAACGCTTGGCCGCTGCCCGGTTGGTCTTGATCTTGGGCATTGCAATGTCCTTGATGGGGGTGACCCTGGTTTCTGACTGATCTGGCGGTGGCCGTGGCCACTCTTTCCGTCCTGCCATGATCGGCGTACGACCCGTCCTGGGTGGGTCGAGCCGGGCATGATACAGGCAAAACCGCCCTGCCACCAGCCCCTGCAACCCTTTTTCCGTCCTGCTGCAAAAGCAAAGGGACGCCAGCGGCGTCCCTTTACCGTGAACCATTCAGCCAGGCGCCCCGAAAGGCAGCCCTGCAGGCCTCAGGTCTTCTTCTTCGGCGCGATCATCATGACCATCTGACGCCCTTCCAGGCGCGGACGGGATTCGATGACGATGTCCTCGCCCAGATCGGTCTCGATCCGGTTGGCCATCTCGCGACCCAGTTCCTGGTGGCTCATTTCACGGCCACGGAAGCGGATGTTGACCTTGATCTTGTCGCCTTCCTCAAGGAAACCGCGCATCTTGCGCAGCTTGATCTGGTAGTCGCCCTCGTCCGTGACCGGACGGAACTTCACTTCCTTGATCTCGACCTGCTTGGTCTTCTTCTTGGCCTCGCTGGCCTTCTTCTGCGCTTCGAACTTGAACTTGCCGAAATCCATGATCTTGCAGACCGGCGGATCGGCCTGCGGCTGGATTTCAACCAGGTCCAGGCCTTCATCTTCGGCCATGGACAGCGCTTCGTCGCGCGACAACACGCCGATCATTTCTCCGTCACTGCCGATCACGCGGACGCGCGGCACACGGATTTCCTGATTCTTGCGGTTCTGTTTGTTGTCAGGGGTGCTGATATTACGTTCTCCCAAGGGTATCGAACCGGTCCGGGTGCCTGTGCGCCCGGACCGGACCTTTGCTTACGCGCCCTCGGCCTGGAGCCGCTCGATGAAGGCCTGCAGGCTCATGCTGCCAAGGTCTTCGCCAGAACGCGTACGCACCGCCACAGCTCCATTTTCCTTCTCGCGGTCACCGATGACCAGCAGGTAAGGCACGCGCTGCAACGTATGCTCGCGGATTTTATAGCCGATCTTCTCGTTACGCAAATCGGAGCTGACGCGGAAGCCTTGCTCCGCAAGGGTTTTGGTCACGCCTGCGACGTATTCAGCCTGGGCGTCGGTGATGTTGGCCACCACCACCTGGGTCGGGGCCAGCCAGGCCGGGAACTGGCCGGCGTGGTGCTCGATCAGGATGCCCAGGAAACGCTCCATCGAGCCGACGATGGCCCGGTGCAGCATGACCGGGTGCTTCTTCTGGCTGTTTTCGTCCACGTACTCGGCGCCCAGACGGCCCGGCATCATGAAGTCGACCTGCATGGTGCCCAGCTGCCAGGTACGGCCGATCGCGTCCTTCAGGTGGTACTCGATCTTCGGGCCGTAGAAGGCACCCTCGCCCGGCAGCTCCTGCCATTCCACGCCACAGGCGGTCAGCGCCGAGCGCAGCGCGCCTTCGGCCTTGTCCCAGGTAGCGTCATCACCCAGGCGCGATTCCGGGCGCAGGGCGATCTTGATCTGGATCTCGTCGAAACCGAAGTGCTGGTAGACCGCCAGCGCCTGCTGGTGGAACGCAGTCACTTCCGATTCGATCTGGTTCTCGGTGCAGAACACATGACCGTCGTCCTGGGTGAAACCACGCACGCGCAGGATGCCGTGCAGCGCGCCGGACGGCTCGTTGCGGTGGCAGGAACCGAACTCACCGTAGCGGATCGGCAGGTCGCGGTAGCTGTGCAGGCCCTGGTTGAACACCTGGACATGGCCCGGGCAGTTCATCGGCTTGACCGCGTAGGTGCGCTTCTCCGATTCGGTGAAGAACATGTTGTCCTGGTAGTTGTCCCAGTGGCCGGACTTCTTCCACAGGCTCACGTCCAGGATCTGCGGGCAGCGCACTTCGCCGTAGCCGCTGCTGCGGTAGACCTTGCGCATGTACTGCTCGACCACCTGCCACAGCGCCCAGCCCTTGGGGTGCCAGAACACCAGGCCCGGGGCCTCTTCCTGCAGGTGGAACAGGTCCTGCTGCTTGCCGATGCGGCGGTGGTCGCGCATTTCGGCTTCTTCGATGCGCTTGATGTACGCCTCGAGCTGCTTCTTGTCGGCCCATGCGGTGCCGTAGATGCGCTGCAGCTGTTCGTTCTGCGCATCGCCACGCCAGTAGGCGCCGGAAATGCGGGTCAGCTTGAAGGCCTTCAGGAAGCGCGTGTTCGGCACGTGCGGGCCGCGGCACATGTCCACGTATTCCTGGTGGTAGTACATGCCCATCGCCTGGATGTCGTCGGACATGTCCTCGATCAGGCGCAGCTTGTAGTCCTCGCCACGGGCCTTGAAGATCTCGACCACTTCAGCGCGCGGCGTCACCTTCTTGATGACGTCGTAGTCCTGGGCGATCAGCTCGCCCATGCGCTTCTCGATGGCGGCCATGTCTTCCGGCGTGAACGGGCGCTCGGAATAGATGTCGTAGTAGAAGCCCTCGGCGATGACCGGGCCGATCACCATCTTCACGTCCGGGTACAGCTGCTTGACGGCGTGGCCGACCAGGTGGGCGCAGGAGTGGCGGATGATTTCCACGCCCTCCTCGTCCTTGGCGGTGATGATGCGCAGGCTGGCATCGTGGTCGATGACGTCGCTGGCATCGACCAGCACGCCATCAACGGCGCCGGCGATGGTGGCCTTGGCCAGGCCGGCGCCGATCGACTGGGCGACATCCATGACGCTGACGGGATTTTCGAATTCGCGGCGGCTGCCGTCGGGAAGGGTGATATTGATCATCGCAATGGCTTCGTGCGGGGCCCGCTCGGGCGGGCTGGAAAGCGTTCCGGGCGGTGCCCGGGCAATAAAAAAGCGCCGCGAGGGCGCCTGCGGAACAGGGCCTTCGGGGGCAGGTCAGCGGTGGGCGGTGGTAGTGCTCATGTCGCACGCTCGGCCGGCGCTGGGCGCGGGCCACCTTGTTCCAGTCAGGGTTCTGCGACGATCTTAAACCAGCGCGCGGCAAAGCCCAAGCCAGCCGGGCCGCGGCCCTGCCAGGACGGCTGAATGGCGGTCGCTGGCGGGGCCAGATGTCAATGATTACCATACGCAGGCGTTTCTCACTCGCGTGTGGCGCGCCCCTTCCCGGCCCTGGATCCGCCCATGTCTACGCAGTCGCTGCCGGTCCGTACCGGCCTGTTCCGTGCCCCACTGTCCGCCCTCGCGGTTGCCCTGGCCGTTGCCGCATCCGGCACGCTTCCGGCGCTGGCCCGGGCCGATGAGGCGCGCACCCTCGACACCGTCCAGGTAACCGCGCCGATCGCCACCGAAAGCGGCAGCGCGACCAAGACCGACACCCCGCTGCGCGAGATTCCGCAGTCGATCTCGGTCATCACCGACCGGCAGATGCGCGACCGTGGCATCCACGGCGTGGAGGAAGCGGTGTGGTACACCGCCGGCGCCCAGGGCGGGCAGTACGGCGAGGACACCCGCAGCGACTGGCTGCTGGTGCGCGGTTTCAAGCCCGCCCGCTACCTGGATGGCCTGGCCACGGTGGAAGGCACCTGGACCGGCGAATCGCGCATCGAACCGTATGGCCTGGAGCGCATCGACGTGCTGAAGGGCCCGGCCTCGGTCAACTATGGCGCGATGCCGCCGGGCGGCCTGGTCAACTTCGTCAGCAAGCGGCCCAGCGCCAACCCGCTGCAGGAAGTGGAGCTGCAGATCGGCAACTACGGCCTGAAGCAGGCCGCCTTCGACATCGGCGGCGCGCTCAACGACAGCGGCAGCGTGCTGTACCGCCTGGTCGGCCTGGCCCGCAACAGCGACAACGTCATCGACCAGGTGCATGACGACCGCTACTACCTCGCCCCGTCCATCACCTGGACCCCGGACGAAGCCAATTCGCTGACCGTGCTGGCCCGCTACCAGAAGAACGACACGGTCGAGACCGGCGGCTTCCTGCCCTACCAGGGCACGGTGGTACCCGGTGCAAATGGGCGTTACATCTCGCGCCACTTCTTCAGCGGCGAGCCGGGCGTGAACGACTACACCAAGGAAGCCACTTCGCTGGGCTATGAATTCCGCCACGATTTCGGCGACGGCACCGTGTTCAACCAGAACGTGCGCTACAGCTGGGCCGAAGTGGATGCCAGCCACGGCAGCCTGGGCCTGTTCGGCCTGGTGGCGCCGGACAGCACCGAGCTGGTGCGCTATTACTACCCGCGCATGGATACCTCCGAGAGCGTGTCCATCGACAACAACCTGACCTTCCGCTTCCACAGCGGCCGCGTCGAGCACACCGTGCTGGCCGGGCTGGACTACCGCCGCGCGCGCGACGATTACGCCTCGGCATTCCTGTTTGGCGCCCCCACCCTCGATGCCTACAACCCGGTGTACGGCGCGCCGGTGCAGGTGCCCGACTACACCTCGCGACAGGTGCAGACGCAGGGCACGCTGGGCCTGTACCTGCAGGACCAGATCCGCATCGACCGCTGGCTGGTGACCCTGGCTGGCCGCCAGGACTGGGTCGGCACCGATACCGAACAGCGCATCGGCGGCACCGGCACCGCGCACCAGAGCGATGACCAGTTCTCCGGCCGGGTCGGCGTGAACTACCTGTTCGACAACGGCGTCAGCCCCTACGTCAGCTGGTCGCAGTCGTTCCAGACCACCATCGGCACCGATTTCGAAGGCCGCGCATTCGTGCCGACCACCGGCGAGCAGTTCGAGGCGGGCGTGAAGTACCAGCCCGAAGGCGGCCGCCTGCTGCTGACCGCGGCTGCCTACCAGATCGAGCAGGACAACACGCTCACCGTCGACCCGCAGCACACCCTGTTCTCGATCCAGCAGGGCCAGACCCGCGTGCGCGGCGCCGAACTGGAAGGCCGCTGGAACATCGGCCAAGGCCTGAGCGTGTACGGCAGCTACACCCGCTTGGACGCCAAGGTCCGCCGCAGCACCGATGCCGCGTCGCTGGGCAAGCGGGTGGCGCTGGTACCGAAGGAAAGCGCCTCGCTCGGCGCCGATTACACCTTCACCGCCGGCGCGCTGAGCGGCTTCGGCTTCGGTGCGGGCGTGCGCTACAACGGCGGCATCTACGGCGACATCTACAACGATTGGTATACCCCGTCGTTCACCCTGTTCGATGCCAGCGTGCATTACGACCGCGGCCCGTGGCGCCTGCAGGTCAACGCCGCCAACGCGGCCGACAAGAAGTACGTGTCTGCGTGCAACAGCGCGACGTGGTGCTATTACGGCTACCCGCGCACCGTCACCGCCAGCCTGCGTTACCAGTGGTGAGCCGACGATGATCACCGTGGGCCTGTCGACGCTGGGCTTCTGCAGCCTGGCCGTGCTGTCGGCGATGTTTTCCGCGCTGGCGTTCTACGCGGCCTCGCCGCACTGCCGCTGGCCACGCCTGCGCCGCGCCGGCCGCCTGGGCCGGCAGATCGGCCTGGTCGCTGCGGTCGCCTCGCTGTGGCTGTGGATGGCCGAACTGGGCGTTGCCGCCGGCCTGGTGGCGATGCTGTGCACCTGGATGCTGGTGGCCCTGCTGCTGCCGGCGCTGGCCGCCTGGCACCGCCCGGCGATGGATGGCAGCGCACGGGAGCCGCGCTGATGTGGATGCGCGCCCTGTCCGGCATCTTCGTCGGGTTCTTCCTTGCCGCCGCCGCCACCGGCCTGCTGACCTGGCTGCCGCCGGGGCCGTGGCCGAGCGCGGTGGTGCCGGCCTTGATCGCCTTCGTCCCGCTGTGGATGCTGGCAGCGCTGTGGGCCTTCAGTTTCCGCACCGTGGCGCGCGCCTGGCTGGTGCCGGCAGGCTGTGCCGCCGCCGGCTTCGCCGCGCTGTGGCTGCTGCGCCTGAGCGGCGCGGTGCAATGAGAACGAGCGCATGAAATTCAGTTCGCAGACCCTGCGTACCTTCACCACCCTGCACACCTGGGTCGGCCTGGTGGCCGGCTTCGGCCTGTTCGTGGCGTTCTATGCCGGCGCCCTCACTCTGTTCCACCACGATCTGCCGGTGTGGCAGACGCCGGGGGCAGCCAGCGTGCTGCCGGCCGGGCTGGACGACGCGCAGTACCTGCTGGACGACGTGCTGGCCAAGCACCCGGAAGCACGCCGCCATGTCGGCATGACCTTCCCCGGTGCCGAGCACCCGCAGCCGCTGGCCTACTGGCAGGGCGCCGACGGCGGCTGGCGCTATGCCTGGCCCGGCAACACCGGCGGCAGCGCCACGCCACCGCAGGCGGGCCTGGCCGAGCTGGTCAACGAACTGCACTACAGCCTGGGCCTGCCGGTGGCCGGCATCTACGTGATGGGCATCGTCAGCCTGCTGTACGGCATGGCCCTGCTCAGCGGACTGGTCATCCACCTGCCCAAGCTGCTGGGCGACCTGTTCGCGCTGCGCCCGGGCCGCAACCTCAAGCAGATGTGGCAGGACGCGCACAACGTGATCGGCGTGCTCAGCCTGCCGTTCCACCTGATGTTCGCGGTGACCGGTGCCCTGCTCTGCCTGGTCTTCATCCAGATCGCCCTGCTCAACCCGCTCATCTTCGAAGGCAAGGCCATGCAGGTGGTGCCGGCGGCGATGGATACCGCGCCGGTGCGCGAAGCTGCGGGCGTGCCGGCCGCGCCGGGCAGCCTGCGCGAGCTGCATGCGCGTGCGCTCGAAGTGGCCCGCGCACAGGGCGTGGCCGATTTCGAACCGGCTTACCTGAAGCTGGCCAATGGCGGCGATGCCAACGCCACCATCGAGATCACCGGCGAATCCAGCGGCACGCTGGGCCCGCTCGGCTCGGTGGCGCTGGACGTGGCCAGTGGCCGCGTGCTGGCCAGCCAGCTGCCTGGCCATCGCGATGCCAACCACGCCACGCTCAGCGCGGCCTATGCCCTGCACTTCGGCGAATTCGGCAACGGCGTGGTGGTCTGGCTGTACTTCCTGCTGGGGCTGGGCGGTGCCTTCCTGTTCTATTCGGGCAACCTGCTGTGGATCGAATCGCGACGCAAGCGCCGGCAGCCGCAGCAGCCGCGCGCAGGGGTGAACATGGCGCGGGCCACGGTGGGGGTGTGCATCGGCCTGTGCGTGGCGATCTCGGTGGCCTTCGTCACCGCGCTGGTGCTTGAACACGTGGCCCCGGCGACGGTGGACCACGGCATCCGCTGGGCCTGCTTCGGCACCTGGGCGGCGTGTGCGCTGTGGGCCGCCGTGCGCCGGCCGGCACAGGCCGCGCGTGAACTGCTGTGGGCCGCGGCCATCAGCACCGCGCTGGTGCCGGTGATGCATGGCGCGCTCAACGGCGACTGGCCGTGGCTGACCGCCGCACGCGGGTTGTGGCCGCTGTTCTGGATCGACATGGTGGCCCTGGCGATGGCCTTCGGCTTCGCCCGGCTGGCAGTGGCCAGCCAGCGCCGTGCCCGTGATGGCGACCCCAACAGCGTGTGGGCCAATTGAGGAAACCGCCGGGCATTACCCGGCGCTACCGGTACGCAACGCCCCGGTAGAGTCGAGCTTGCTCGACTGCTGTTGCCTCCGCGCCAAGAGCAGTCGAGCAAGCTCGACTCTACAAAGGCGTGATGGCGATGGCCTTTGGTTTCGCCCGCCTGGCGGTGGCCAGCCAGCGCCGCGCCCGAGAGGGCGACCCCAACAGCGTGTGGGCCAATTGAGGAAACCGCCGGGCATGGCCCGGCGCTACCAGTACGCAACGCCCCGGTAGAGTCGAGCTTGCTCGACTGCTGTTGATTCCGCGCCAAAGGCAGTCGAGCATGGCTCGACTCTACAAAGGGCTGGTCAATCGCCGACGCGGGCCTTGTGCCATGGCGCGAGCATGGCATTGAGCAGGCTGGCCTGTTCGTCATCGCCGGTCAGTTCCCACATGAACACGCCGGCCAGGCCCTGCTCGCGGGCAAACTGCGCGCGCAGGCCGATCGAGCGCGGGTCCTCGTAGCTGATGAAGATCTTCTCGGCCACGTTGTACAGCCACGGGCTCTGCGCCTGCGGCTGCCAGTATTTCGTCCAGCCCGGCTGGTCCAGGTAGCGCGCCTTGATCACCCGCCAGTCGCCGGCATCGGCCGGTGCGCTGTAGGCCTGGTACAGGCCATCGGGTGCGTCGCCGGTCACCTTGAAACCGCGCCCGTAGAACGGCACGCCCAGCACCAGCTTGTCGGCCGGCACGCCGTGTTCGCGGTAGTACTGCACGGCGCCGGCCACGTTGTTCCAGCGCCGCAGTTCCGGCTCCAGCGGGTCAGCCGGCACTTCATGCAGCGGTGCGTTGAAGGTCGACACTGCCGAGAAGCCGGTGCCCATGTCATAGCTCATCAGGTTGATGAAATCGAACACCTTGGCCAGCGCCGGCAGGTCGTAGCTGGCCGCCGCGTCATAGGGTCCGTCGGTCTGCAGGCGGCCGGCCGCGAGCGCGGCGGTCAGCAGCATCGGTTGGTCGCGCTTGCGGCCACGCGCATCCAGCGCCACGCGGAAGGCCTGCGCGAGCTTGGTCATGTTCGCGCGGTCCTGCGGGCGATGGGCCAGTTCGCTCGGCCCGCCACTGACCGGGAATTCCCAGTCGATGTCCACGCCGTCGAAGCTGCCTGCGTACTTCTCGAAGAACAGCGCCATGCAGGAATCAACCAGGCGCTTGCGGCTGGCCTCGGTCAGCGCGGCATCGGAGAAGCCGCCTGCGCCCCAGCCGCCGATGGAGATCAGTGTGCGCAGATGCGGGTGCGCCTTCTTCAGCTCGGCCAGCGCCGCGAAGTTGGCCGGCGCTTCGGCGCCCACCGTGCAGCGCCCTGCCTCGATGGTGGAGAACGCGTAGAACAGGTGGGTGAGGCGATCGGCCGGAATGTGCGACACCGGGTAGCGCTCGGCCGAACCGCCGGGATAGTAGGCACCGTAGATCGGCGGCTGCGCCGCGTGGCTGGCGGCAGGAACGGCAGCGGCGAACAGCAGGGCAAGCCCGGCCAAGGTCTGGCGCAACATGGAAACTCCCGATAGGTAGAGTCGAGCAGGCTCGACTCTACACGGCGGGGAGCCCGTAGAGTCGAGCAGGCTCGACTGCGCTGCATCCAAGCAGTCGAGCAAGCTCGACTCTACGAAAGGCACGGAAACGCAGGCAAAGAAAAAGCGGGCCGAAGCCCGCTTTTTCATTTCGGCGATTCCAGAAGTGTGTCAACCAAGGCTGACACCTACCGGGAACCGTAATCGACCGCGGCGAAAGCGTGAGGACCAACGGTCCTCACCTACCGTAATCGACCGGAGGTCGATTACTCGGCGCTTGCGCCTTCGCCTTCTTCGACGGCCTTCATCGACAGGCGGATACGGCCCTGCTTGTCGACTTCCAGGACCTTGACCTTGACCACATCGCCTTCCTTCAGCACGTCGCCGACCTTCTCGACGCGGTCGCTGGAGATCTGCGACACGTGGACCAGACCGTCCTTGCCCGGCAGGATCGTGACGAACGCACCGAAGTCCATGATCTTGGCGACCTTGCCTTCGTAGATGCGGCCCGGCTCGACGTCCGAGGTGATCTGCTCGATGCGGGCCTTGGCGGCCTGGGCAGCGATGGCGTTGACCGAAGCGATGACGATGGTGCCGTCATCCTGGATGTCGATCTGGGTGCCGGTTTCCTTGGTGATGGCCTGGATGGTCGAGCCACCCTTGCCGATCACTTCGCGGATCTTGTCCGGGTGGATCTTGATGGTCAGCAGGCGCGGCGCGTAGTCCGACAGCTCTTCACGCGGAGCGGTCAGGCCGTGGGCCATTTCGCCCAGGATGTGCAGACGGCCAGCCTTGGCCTGCTGCAGAGCCTGCTTCATGATCTCTTCGGTGATGCCTTCGATCTTGATGTCCATCTGCAGGGCGGAGATGCCCTCAGCGGTACCGGCAACCTTGAAGTCCATGTCGCCCAGGTGATCTTCGTCACCCAGGATGTCGGACAGGACGACGAAGCGATCACCTTCCTTGACCAGGCCCATGGCGATACCGGCAACCGGTGCCTTCACCGGCACGCCGGCGTCCATCAGGGCCAGCGACGAACCGCAGACCGAGGCCATCGACGAGGAACCGTTCGACTCGGTGATTTCCGAGACGACGCGGATGGTGTACGGGAAGGATTCCAGCGACGGCATGACAGCCAGCACGCCGCGCTTGGCGAGGCGACCGTGGCCGATTTCGCGGCGCTTCGGGCCCATCATGCGGCCGGTCTCACCCACCGAGTACGGGGGGAAGTTGTAGTGGAACAGGAAGTTTTCCTTGTACTCACCGGACACGGCATCGATGACCTGGCCATCACGGGCGGTGCCCAGGGTGATGGTCACGATGGCCTGCGTCTCACCGCGGGTGAACAGCGAGGAACCGTGGGTACGCGGCAGGATGCCGGTCTGCACGGCGATCGGGCGGACGGTGTCCAGCTGACGGCCGTCGATGCGGACCTTGGTGTCCAGCACCGAGTTGCGCATGGTGCTGTATTCCAGCTCGCCGAACTCCTTCGACAGCTCGGCCGGGTTCCAGCCTTCAGCGGCCACGCGGCCAGCCAGGGTTTCGACCACGTCCTTCTTGATCGCCGAGATGGCGTCACGGCGCTGCAGCTTGTCGCGCACCTGGAAGGCTTCGCCCAGGCGCGGGCCGATGGCTTCCTGCAGGGCGCTGATCAGCGCGTCGTTCTTGGCCGGGGCCACCCAGGTCGACGGCTTGGTGCCGGCTTCCACGGTCAGCTCGTTGATCGCGTTGATGACCTTCTGCATTTCGCGGTGACCGAAGGTCACGGCGCCCAGCATCACGTCTTCGGACAGCAGCGCGGCTTCGGATTCAACCATCAGCACGGCGTTGGCGGTACCGGCAACAACCAGCTCCAGCTCCGATTCCTTCAGCTCCGACACGGTCGGGTTGAGGATGTACTCGCCGTTCTTGTAACCGACCTTGGCGGCGGCGATCGGACCCTTGAACGGGGTACCGGCCAGCGACAGGGCAGCCGAGGCACCGATCAGGGCCGGGATGTCACCGTCGATTTCCGGGTTCAGCGACATCACCGTGGCGATGATCTGGACTTCGTTCTTGTAGTCTTCCGGGAACAGCGGACGGATCGGACGGTCGATCAGACGCGAGATCAGGGTTTCCTTCTCGGTCGCGCGGCCTTCGCGCTTGAAGAAGCCACCCGGGATACGGCCACCTGCGTAGAACTTCTCCTGATAGTCACAGGTCAGGGGGAAGAAATCCTGGCCTTCGCGCGCGCTCTTGGCGGCGACGGCGGAGACCAGCAGCACGGTGTCGTCGAACTTGACGATGACGGCGCCACCGGCCTGACGGGCGATTTCGCCGGTTTCAAGCGTGACGGTGTGCTTGCCGTACTGGAAGGTTTTGGTGATTTTTGCCACGGAGGGTGTCCTTGGGGATGCTGTCTGCGAATTTGGACCGTCGGCGACCCTTGCCGCCAGCGGGTGACCGGATCGTTCCGGTCTGAATCGGTATTCCGGTGCTACAAAACAAAACCGCGGCGCATCGCTGCGCCGCGGGGGATTCTTTGCTTAGCGACGCAGGCCAAGCTTTTCGATCAGGGCCTTGTAACGCTCGACGTCCTTCTTCTTCAGGTAGTCGAGCAGGCTGCGACGGCGGTTGACCATCTGCAGCAGGCCGCGGCGGCTGTGGTGGTCCTTCTTGTGGGTCTTGAAGTGGCCGGTCAGCAGTTCGATGCGGGCGGTCAGCAGGGCAACCTGGACTTCCGGGGAGCCGGTGTCAGCCGAGCTGCGCTTGTTGTCTTCAATGACCTTCTGGGTGTCGATCGACATTTTCTTTTTTCTCTGTGATGCGTGGCCGGCAGGAACGCGCTTCGCGCACCGCCAGGCTCGCCGTGGACTACGAGGATGAAACCTGCGCGAGGCAGGTTGCCGGAAAACGGCCGCGAAATTGTAACGGTCAGGGGCTCCGGGAACAAGGACCGGGGCTGAACCGGCCGGGTCCCGTCAGAGGTTGAAGCGGCGCTGCGGGGCCAGCAGGCCACTGTCGTCGACCTGCCCCAGGCCCTGGACAGCATCGTCCGGCCCGTACACGGCCACCAGGCCGCGCGGCCAGGCGGCGTCGCGCTGGCGCTGGCCGACACAGAAGCGGTGCGCCTGTTCAGCGTCGAGGTCGACCCGCGGGTATTCGGCCAGGCCGGCGGCCAGCGGCAGCAGCAGCGCCTCCATGCCCGCCTCGTCGCCGGCCTCGACCATCGCCCGCAGCTGGTCCAGGGTGACCATGGCCGGGGCGTGGAACGGCTCGACCCACAGCCGGCGCAGCGCGCTGATGTGGGCGCCACAGCCCAGCGCCTCGCCGAGGTCACGGGCCAGGCTGCGGATGTAGGTGCCCGAACCGCAGGTCACCCGCAGCCGCAGGCGCTCGGCCTGCTGCTCGAGCACCTCGATGGCATGCACCTGCACCTCGCGCTCGGGCGCCTCGATGACGTCACCGCGGCGCGCCTTCACATACAGCGGCTCGCCGCCCTGCTTCAGCGCCGAATAGATCGGGGCGCGCTGCAGGATGCTGCCGGTCAGCGGCGCCAGTGCGGCCTGCAGGGCCTCGGCGCTGATCGCCGGGACCGGGCGCTGCAGCAGCACCTGGCCTTCGGAATCATCGGTATCGGTGGTCTGGCCGAGCTGGATCTCGGCGTCATAGGCCTTGGCCGAGCCCAGCAGCAGGCCGGCGATCTTGGTCGCCTCGCCGAAGCACAGCGGCAGCAGGCCGGTGGCCAGCGGGTCGAGGCTGCCGGTGTGGCCGCCCTTTTCGGCACGGAACAGGCGGCGGGCCACCTGCAGGGCGGCGTTGGAGCTCATGCCGGTCGACTTGTCGAGCAGCAGGATGCCATCCAGGCGGCGGAACTGAATTCGGGTCATGACAGATACGGGTAGCGCCGGGCCATGCCCGGCGTGCGCGAAACGCGGCCAGCGTCCGGCCTCGCACGAGCAGAATGGAAAACGCCGGGCATCACCCGGCGCAAGCTTATTCTTCGTCGCTCTCGCGACGCTTCTCCGCGGCCAGCGTATCGGGCAGGTCGCGCAGGATGTTGTCGATGTGCTCACCACGGTCGACCGAGTCGTCGTAGTGGAAATGCAGCTCCGGCACATGGCGCAGCTTCATCGCGCGGGCCAGGTCCATGCGCAGGCGGTAGCCCAGCTCCTTCAGGCCAGCCACGGCTTCGGCCGAACGTTCCGGCATCAGCGCGGTGACGAACACCTTGGCATGGGCCATGTCGCGGGTGATTTCCACGTCGGACACGCTCACCGAGGGCAACCCGTGCTCGCGCACGGCGTTGTGCACCAGGGTGCCGAGTTCACGGCGCAGCTGGGCGGAGACACGGTCGGTTCGATGGAAAGTCTTGGGCACGAGGAGCTCTTGGTTCAGTTGTCGCCCCCCCCACCGGGGGGGGGGAAAAAATATTAAAATGTAACGCCCCCCACAAAG